>NZ_JAQVGQ010000009.1 GCF_028696615.1 Immundisolibacter sp.
AAACCAACCAGCACGTCAGCCTCCCCAGTGCAGCTTGGTGCGCAGCAACTCGAAGTAGTCGTAGCCGGGCGGGTGGATCAGGCGCAGCGAGCGCTGGCGGGCACGGACCAGCACCCGGTCGCCGACCTCCAGCGGCAGACTGTGCTGACCGTCGCACACCACACGCGCCTTGGCGTGGTTGTCGGCGGTGAGCTCGATCTCGAGCACCTGATCGGCGCCCAGCACCATCGGCCGGATCGCCAGCGTGTGCTGGCAGATCGGCACCACCACCACGGCGCGCAGGTCCGGGTAGACGATCGGTCCGCCCGAGGACAGCGCATAGGCGGTCGAGCCGGTGGGCGTGGCCACGATCAGCCCGTCGGCGCGCTGGCGGTGCACCAGCCGGCCCGCGGCGCGGGTTTCGAATTCGATCATCTTGAGGCTGTCCCACTTGTGCAGGACCAGCTCGTTGAGCGCCGTGGCGGTGTGCAGAGCCTGCCCGCCGCGGTGCAGCTCGACCTGCAGCAACAGCCGCTCGTCGGCATGGAACGCCCCGTGCAGGATGGCCGGCAGCACGTCGAAGGTATCGTCCGGCGAGATGTCGGCCAGAAAGCCCAGGCGGCCCAGGTTGATGCACAGCAGCGGCACGTCGAGCGGCGCCAGGATGCGCGCGGCGGCCAACAACGTACCGTCGCCGCCGAGCACGATGCCCAGATCCGTACCGGCGGCGGCCAGCTGCGCGCGCGCCGCGCCGTCCTGCGCCGGCTCCCAGGCCGGGTCGATGCGCAGCGCCGCGACCGTGCAGCCGAGCCTGGGCAGCGAGTCGTGCAGGCGCCCGACCAGGGTCTGCACCACCGCGTCGTCGCGCTGCCACAGCAGCGCCGGGCAGCGGAACGCCAGCGGCGCCACGGCGCGCGCGACCGCCGCCCCCGCCGGTACGGGCGCGGGCGCGGGGCCGATCAGCGGGCTGCCAGGGCGCTCGGTCATTTGTCTATAGTATGGCCAGACTGTGCCATTCGTCGGTCATTTTCCGTTCATCCCCGGCTGCCGTGTCCGCGTCCCACCATCCCACCTCCCAACCGCTCAGCGAACGCGCCCAGCACCTGTTGCGCGGGCTGGTCGAGCGCTACGTGGCCGACGGCCGGCCGGTCGGCTCAAAGACGCTCACCCGCGATCTGGGCCTCGGCCTGAGCCCGGCCACCCTGCGCAACGTCATGGCCGACCTGGAGCGCCTGGGCCTGATCGCCGCGCCGCACACCTCGGCCGGCCGCGTGCCGACCGCCAAGGGCCTGCGCGTGTTCCTGGACACGCTGCTGCGCACGCAGCCCATCGACGAGGCCGCGCAGGACGCGCTGCGCGACAAGCTCGGCAGCGGCGAGCCGGCCGCGCTGGTGGAAAACGCCGGCCGCCTGCTGGCGGACCTGAGCCAGCAGGCCGGCGTGGTGCTGCTGCCGCGACGCGATGTGGCGCGCCTGCGGCACGTCGATTTCGTCAGCTTGTCCGACGATCGGCTGCTGGTGATCGTGGTCACCGACGACGGCGACGTGCACAACTGGGTGGTGCGGCAGCCGAGCGGCCTGAGCCCGGCGGCGCTCACGCGCGCCGCCAATTACCTCACCGAGCACCACGCCGGCAAGACGCTGGCGCAGGTGCGCGGCGCCATCCTGGACGAGCTGCAGCGCGCGCGCCTGGAAGTCGGCGAGCTGATGCAGGCCATGACCGAGCTGGCCGAGCACCTCACGCCACCGCCCAACGCCGGCGCGGCCGGCGATTACCTGATCCGTGGCGAATCGAACCTGCTGGCCAGCGCCGATGCGGCGGCCGATTTGCGCAATCTGCAGGCGCTGTTCCGGGCATTCGGCGAGAAGCGCGAACTGCTGCGCCTGCTCGACGAATGCCTGCACGGCCAGGGCGTGCAAATCTTCCTGGGCGCCGAGTCGGGCTACCAGTTCCTGGGCGATTTCAGCCTGGTGACCGCGCCGTACGAGATCGACGGCGAGGTGGTCGGCGTGCTCGGCGTCATCGGCCCACAGCGCATGCCCTACCAGCGCGTGGTGTCGGTGGTGGATGTCACCGCCCGCCTGCTCGGCGCCGCCTTGAATCGCCGCCAGCCGCACCCCATGTGACGGCAACACGATCCGCCCGCCGCACGCGGCGGCGGCCCATTCCAGCTTTCGGGAGTTGCCCATGAGCGATCAAACCGAGCCGTCGGCGGCCGAACGGCCGACGGGTGAGACCCCGTCTGCGCCCGCCGGCGAAACCGTGACCACGGAAACGCTCGAGCAGGCCCAGGCCCGCGCCGAGCAGGCGCGCGAGCAGCTGCTGCGAGCCTACGCCGACATGGAAAACCTGCGCCGACGCTACGAGCGCGAGCTGCAGAACGCCAGCCGCTACGCGGTGGAATCGCTGATCGGCGAGCTGCTGCCGGTCAAGGACAGCCTGCGCGAGGCGCTGAAGGCCGGTTCGGCCGAGGACCTGGACCCGGCCGCCGCACTCGAGAAAATCCTCGAAGGCACGCGCCTGACGCTCGGCATCCTCGACAAGGCGCTCGCCAAGGCGGGCCTGACCGAGATCAACCCGCAGGGCGAAGTCTTCAACCCCGAACTGCACCAGGCGATGGCGCTGGCCGAATCGGCCGAACTGCCGCCGAACCACGTGATCCAGGTGGTGCAGACCGGCTACCGGCTGCACGATCGGCTGGTGCGCCCGGCCATGGTCATCGTGTCGAAATGAGCGCTTGAAATCCCCCGCCGCTGCTCCCACTTGAGCGGCAAGGCCCGACCCACCCGTTCAAGGAGAACAAAACCCATGGCCAAAATCATCGGCATCGACCTCGGCACCACCAATTCCTGCGTGGCCGTCATGGAAGGCGGCAAGCCGCGCGTGATCGAAAATGCCGAGGGCGACCGCACCACCCCGTCCATCGTCGCCTTCACCAAGGACGGCGAAGTGCTGGTCGGACAGCCGGCCAAGCGCCAGGCGGTCACCAACCCGCACAACACCCTGTACGCGATCAAGCGCCTGATCGGCCGCCGCTTCGACGATCCGGTGGTGCAGAAGGACATCAGCATCGTGCCGTACAAGATCGTGCGCGCCGACAACGGCGACGCCTGGGTGGAAGTCAACGGCAAGAAGATGGCGCCGCCGGAAATCTCCGCCCGCGTGCTGCAAAAGATGAAAAAGACCGCCGAGGACTACCTCGGCGAGCCGGTCACCGAAGCGGTGATCACGGTGCCGGCCTACTTCAACGACAGCCAGCGCCAGGCCACCAAGGACGCCGGGCGCATCGCCGGCCTCGAGGTCAAGCGCATCATCAACGAGCCGACCGCGGCCGCGCTGGCGTATGGTCTGGACAAAAAGCGCGGCGACCAGAAGGTGGCCGTGTACGACCTCGGCGGCGGCACCTTCGACATCTCGATCATCGAGATCGCCGAAGTCGACGGCGAGCACCAGTTCGAGGTACTGGCCACCAACGGCGACACCTTCCTGGGCGGCGAGGACTTCGACCTGCGCCTGATGAACTACCTGGCCGACACCTTCAAGAAGGACGCCGGCGTCGACCTGCGCAACGACCCGCTGGCCCTGCAGCGCCTGAAGGAGGCCGCCGAGAAGGCCAAGATCGAGCTGTCGTCGGCCCAGCAGACCGAAATCAACCTGCCGTACATCACCGCCGACGCGAGCGGCCCCAAGCACCTCAACATCAAGCTGACGCGCGCCAAGCTCGAGTCGCTGGTCGAGGACCTGATCGCCCGCACGCTCGAGCCGTGCCGCATCGCGCTCAAGGACGCGGGCCTGTCGGCCAGCCAGGTCGACGAGGTGATCCTGGTCGGCGGCCAGACCCGCATGCCCAAGGTGCAGGAAGCGGTCAAGGACTTCTTCGGCAAAGAACCGCGCAAGGACGTGAACCCGGACGAGGCGGTCGCCATCGGTGCCGCCATCCAGGGCGCCGTGCTGGCCGGCGAGGTCAAGGACGTGCTGCTGCTGGACGTGACGCCGCTGTCGCTCGGCATCGAGACGCTGGGCGGCGTGATGACCAAGCTGATCGAGAAGAACACCACCATCCCGACGCGCGCCTCGCAGATTTTCTCGACCGCCGAAGACAACCAGACCGCGGTCACCGTGCACGTGCTGCAGGGTGAGCGCGAAATGGCGGCCGGCAACAAGTCGCTCGGCAAGTTCGACCTCACCGACATCCCGCCGGCGCCGCGCGGCGTGCCGCAGATCGAGGTCACCTTCGACATCGACGCCAACGGCATCCTGCACGTGTCGGCCAAGGACAAGGCCACCGGCAAGGAGCAGAAGATCGTCATCAAGGCCTCCAGCGGCCTGTCGGACGAGGAAGTGCAGCGCATGATCCGCGACGCCGAGGCGCATGCCGAGGAAGACCACAAGGCCGCTCAGCTGGTGCACGCCCGCAACCAGGCCGACAACCTGGTGCACCAGGTGCGCAAGAGCCTGGCCGACCTGGGCGACAAGGTACCGGCCAACGAGAAGGCGCGCATCGAGGACGCCATCCGCGCCGTCGAGGAAGCCGCCAAGGGCGACGACCGGGCCGCCATCGAGTCCGCCACCGCGGCGCTCGGCACGGCCGCGCATGCGCTGGCCGAGAAGGCCTACGCCGGCGGCGCCGAGTCGACCGGCCAGGCGCACGGCAGCGGCGGCAGCGACGACGTGGTCGACGCCGAATTCAAAGAAGTGCGCGACGACAAGTAAGCCGGGCTGCGCCCGCCACACCCCGGACCGGCCCGCCCGGTCTGGGGTTTTTCGTTTGTCCCCTGATCAAGACGTTCCGCCATGGCGCCACAAGACCTATACGAAGTGCTCGGCGTGTCGCAGACGGCCGACGAGAACGAGATCAAAAAGGCCTACCGGCGCCTGGCCATGAAATATCACCCGGACCGCAACCAGGGTGACGCCGAGGCCGAGGAGCGCTTCAAGCAGGTACAGGCCGCCTACGAGGTGCTGTCGGACCCGGAAAAGCGCCGCGCCTACGACCGCTACGGTCACGCCGGCATCGACCCGCACGCGGCGGCCGGTGCGGGCGGTTTCGGCGACATCTTCGGCGACGTGTTCGCCGACATCTTCGGCGCCGGCCGCGGCACGCGCGGCGGGCGCGCCGGGCCGACGCGCGGCGCCGACCTGCGCTACGAGCTCGAGATCAGCCTCGAGGACGCCTATCGCGGCATCACCACCACGCTCGACCTGCCGGTACTGGTGGAGTGCGGCACCTGCAACGGCAGCGGTGCGCGGCCCGGCACCGCGCCGATTACCTGCCGTACCTGTGGCGGGCATGGCCAGGTGCGCGTCCAGCAGGGCTTTTTCTCGCTGCAACAGACCTGCCCCAGCTGCCGCGGCGCCGGACAGGTGATCGCCGACCCCTGCCCCGACTGCCACGGCGCCGGACGCGTGCAGAAAAACAGGAAACTGGAAGTGAAAATCCCGGCCGGCGTCGACACCGGCGACCGCATCCGCCTGGCCGGCGAAGGCGAGGCCGGTCGCCGTGGCGGCCCGCCGGGCGATCTGTACGTCGACATCCGCCTGCGTCCGCATCCGCTGTTCGAGCGCGACGGCAGCGACCTGTACACCGAGGTGCCGATCAGCGTGGTGACCGCCGCGCTTGGCGGTGAACTCGAGGTGCCGAGCCTGGAAGGCCGCCTGAACGTCACCGTGCCGCCGGGCACGCAGACCGGGCGCGTGTTCCGCCTGCGCGGCAAGGGCATGCCGTCGGTGCGCGGCGGCGGCGTCGGCGATCTGATGGTGCGCGTGACGGTGGAGACCCCGGTCAACCTCGACGAGCGCCAGACGCGCCTGCTGCGCGAGCTCGGCGAGACCATGGGCGAACACCACCGCCCGCGCGAGCAGTCCTGGCTGGACCGCGTCAAACGCTTTTTCGAGTAAACCGCATGCCACAGCCGATTCGTATCGCCATCGCCGGCGCCGCCGGGCGCATGGGCCGCACCCTGATCGCCGCCTGCGCCGACCGGCCCGAGCTTGCGCTGGCCGCCGCCTTCGAGCACCCCGGCAGTCCGGCGCAGGGCGCCGACAGCGGCCTGCTGGCGGGGCTGCCGGCCAACGGCATCGCCGTCACCGACGACACCGCCCTGACCGCCGTGCCGTTCGACGTGCTGATCGACTTCACCCGCCCCGCCGCCACGCTGGCGCACGCGCGTGCCTGTGCCGACGCCGGCCGGGCGCTGGTGATCGGCACCACCGGCCTCGACGCCGCCCAAAAGGCCGAGCTGGCCGCCCTGGCGCAGCGCGTGCCGGTGGTGTTCGCGCCCAACATGAGCGTCGGCGTCAACCTGTGCCTGGCGCTGCTGCGCCAGGCGGCGGTAGTGCTCGGCGACGACTTCGACGTCGAGATCATCGAGGCCCACCACCGGCACAAGGTGGATGCGCCATCCGGCACGGCGCTGCGCATGGGCGAAGTGGTGGCCGACGCGCTCGGCCGCGATCTGGCCGACTGCGCCGTATACGGCCGCGAGGGCCACACCGGCGAGCGCGACCGGCGCACCATCGGTTTCGCCACCGTGCGCGGCGGCGACATCGTCGGTGATCACACGGTGCTGTTCGCCGGCGACGGCGAGCGCGTCGAGATCACCCACAAGGCCAGCAGCCGGCTCACCTTCGCGCGCGGGGCGCTGCGCGCGGCGGCCTGGCTGGCCGGCCGGCCGGCGGGTCTTTACGACATGCAGGACGTGCTCGAGCTGCGCTGAAGGCGCACCGGATCAACGCAAACGCCGCAGCAGGCGCCCGGCGAACAGCAGAATCGTCACCGGCAGGACCAAGGCCGTCAGCGGCGCCGGCAGGTGCAGCAGCAGCCCGAGATAGCCCAGCGTCTGGGTGACGAAATAAAGGCCGATTCCGGCCACCGTGCCGGCCAGCACGCGGCGGCTGAGCGTGCTGGCGCGGTTGCTGCCCAGCACCAGCGGGATCGCCACCAGCATCATGGCCAGCGTCACCAGCGGCTGGGCGATCTGCTGCCACAGGCGCAGCTCCTCCTGCGGCGCCTGCTCGCGGCGGGCGCGCAGGTCACGCACGTAGAAATACAAATCGAGCGGCGACAGCGACTGCGGCGGCACCACCAGCACTCCCAGCTGCTCGGCGTTGAGGAACGACTGCCATTCCAGCTGCGCCCGCTGTTCGGCACGCGCCGGCGCCGGCAGGAACTGCCGCACCACCACGTCCTCGAGCTGCCAGGTGCGGTCCTGTCCGAGCCGCGCCCGCGCGGCGTGCACGTAGCGCTGCAGACGGCCGGCGTCGTCGAACTCGTACAGCGCCACGTCGGCCGGCGTGCGGCCGCGCAGCATGCGCCCGACGTTGACGAAGTTGCGCCCGTCGCGCGACCAGAAGCCGCCGCGAAAATCCACCGACACGTCCTGCGCCAACGCCGCGGCGCGCATGCGCTCGGCGCGCGTCTCCAGCGCCGGGGCGATGAACTGCGCCATCAGCAGCATCAGCAGCAGCAACACCAGCCCAGGCGCCAACACCATGCCGATCAGGCGCCGCAGCGGTATCCCGGCGGCGCGCATGGCCAGGATCTCGTTGCCGTCCGCCAGCAGGCCGAGCGGCACCAGCGTGCCCAGCAGCGCCACCACCGGCGTGGTGTCCAGCAGCCGCCGCGGCAGCATCATCAATACGTACAAAAACGCATCGAACAGGCGGTAGGTATCGCCCACGTCGTCGAGCTGCTGGATCAGCTCGATGAAGCTGAACAGCGCCACGAACACCAGCGCCACCATCAGGTAGCCCTGCGCCATCGAGCGCGCGATGTAGCGGGCGAGGATCATGCGCGCCGGCGCCGCCACTTCGGCAGCACGATCAGCACCGCCAGCAACAGACCGCCGATCAGCGGCACCAGCAGCACCCCCGGCCACGCCGGCAGCTTGCCGTCCTCGACCGCGTCCATCGCCACCGCCAGCAGGTTGTAGTAGACGATGCAACCCAGCAAGGCGGCGGTGAGCTTGCCCGAGCGGCTGCGCCGCGGCGGCATACGGCTGATCGGCACGCCGAGCAGGCCGAGCAGCACCGTCGAGACGGGAGCCGTGATGCGCCACTGCAGCTCGGCCGTGTCCTCTGGGTTGCTGGACGCTGCCAGCTCGCCGTTGGCGGTAGCCTTGCGGCGCTTGCGCACCACCACCTGCCCCTCGTCCAGGCGCAGCGCCAGCGTGCGGTAACTGATCACCACGTCGTTGCCCGCCTGGGCGCCGGTGGAGGGGTCGAGCTGGTAATAGTGGCCGTCCAGGAACTCCACCACCTGGCGGCCATCGGCTTCGGTGAGCTGACGCGCCCGCTGCGCAAACACCACGCCGTCGGCGCCGCCGGAGTCGGCGTGCGCGAACACCTGCAGCCGCTGGTCGCCGTCGGCCGCCTCGCTGAACATCACCACCCCGCCGGCGAAGTCCGAATAGAACCGGCCCGGCGGCAGGCGCGTGAGGTCGAAGCGCCGCTCGGCGCCGGCCTCCAGGCGGTACACGTTCTGATACAGCTGCGGGCGCACCTGCAGCGACGCCAGCCCCACCAGCAGCGCCACCGGCACGGCCAGCCACAACACCGCCTGGAACAGCCAGCGCTCGCCGATGCCGCACGCGGCCAACGCGGTGATTTCCTGATCGCGCTGCAGGCGCCCCAACCCCAGCGCCACCGACAGCATGAGCGCCATCGGCACGATGGCGTCCAGGCTGATGAGCAGCTTCAGACCGATCAGCACCGCCGCCAGACGAGCGGGCAGGGCGCCGCTGGCCGCCTCGCCCAGAAAACGCGCCGAGCTGTAGCCGGTGAACACCAAAAGCAGGCTGCCGCAAACCACGGCGAACGGATTCGCCAGCTCGCGCAGCAGGTAGCGTCGCAGGATCATGGAAACAGATGCACGGATGCGGAACGGCAGTCTAGCAGGCCGTGGCCGGCCGCCGCATGCGCTGTGCTAGGCTTGCCAGCCCGCCGAGCGGCCCCGGGGACGGTCCCGGCCGCCGGACGCGGTCCCGCAGCCGGCGACCGCCAGGCGATCCACCCTTGCTGCAGCGAACCCTGTGCCGAGCCGGGTTCGCATACCGGAGTCCCGTTCAATCCATGCAGGCCGTCATCCTGAGCGCCGGTCAAGGCCGGCGCTTGCTGCCCCTCACCGCCGATCGCCCCAAGTGCCTCATCGATTTGCATGGCAAGACCCTGCTGCAATGGCAGCTCGACGCGCTGCTGGCGGCCGGCGTGGGACCGATCACCGTGGTCACCGGCTATGCCAGCGACGCGGTCGAGGCGGTCATCGCGCACCATTACGCGGATCGGCCGGTACGCGTCCAGTTCAACCCGTTCTTCCAGGTGGCCGACAATCTGGGCAGCTGCTGGATCGCGCGCGCCGCCTTCGCCGGCGAGCTGCTGCTGCTCAACGGCGACACCGTGTTCGAACCGGCCGTGGTGCAGCGCCTGCTGGCCGCGCCGCCGGCGCCCATCCGCCTGACCATCGACCGCAAGGCCCGCTACGACGACGACGACATGAAGGTCATCGTCGATGGCACGCGGGTGCTGCGCATCGGCAAACACCTGCCGCTGGACGCCGTGGATGCGGAATCGATCGGTCTGCTGCGCTTTTCCGCGGACGGCGCCCGGCGCTTCCAGGCCGCCGTCGAGCGCGCGCTACGCGAACCGGACGGCCTGCGCTGGTGGTATCTGGCGGTGATCGACCGCCTGGCCGACGAGAGCCTGGTCGAGACCTGCTCCATCGAGGGCCTGCGCTGGGCGGAAGTCGATTTCCCGCGCGATCTCGACGCCGCGCGGGCGGTGGTGGCTGACGGCTGAGGACGCGCGGCTTCGTTCGGCGCCTCCCTGCCACCGCGCTGTCAGCCGTCGCTCGCCAGCAGGCGCTCCACCAGCTCGCAGTCGGCCACCGAGTCGACATCCACCGCCGCGCGCGGATCATCCAGCAGCACCGCACCGAGCCGCGCCCCGACGCGCCGCGACAGCCGCTCCAGGCCGCCCTCGAGCGTCAGCCAGCCGCCGAGGTATGCCAGCAGCGTGCCCATCCCGAGCGCCGCCGCCAGGCGGTGCGGCTTTTTGCGCTGTTGCTCGATGTGCCGCCAAAACGCCGGCGCCCGCCGCCCGGCCGGCGTCAGGAAGGCGAACAGATTGCAGCCGCAGTAGGCGCCGTCACGAAAGCGCAGCGCCGTGCGCCGTGACTGCGGAAATGCCGCCTGCACGCGCGCGTGGGCGGCAAGCCCGACCACGGCATCCTTGCCACTACCGAGCGCCGCGGCGCAGAACGCATCCACCCAGGCGCTTTGCAGCAGCGCATGATCGGCCGTGGTCAGCAGCACCGGACGCTCGACCGGCAAACGCTCGAGCGCCGCCATGGCACTCAGACTGGGCGAGGCCTGCGGCGGCAGCCAGGCGAGCTCGCCGGCCGCGATGCGCTGCGCGAGCTCCGGACAGGCATCGAGCTGCGCCTGCCGCGGTCCGACCAGCGTCACACCGGCCACCGCGCCGCTGCCGGCCAGCGCATCCAGCACCCGCAGCAGCATCGGCCGGCCGGCCATCGGCACCAACGCCTTGCACGGCACACCGGCGCGGCGCGCCACCGGGTCGTCCGGCCCGCGGTCGCCGGCCAGCACCACGGCCTGGAAGGGACCGCTCAAAGCGCCTTGCCGTAAATGCGGTAGCGCTTGTACAGGCGACTGCCGAGCGATTCGATGATGCTGCGCATGCCGCGGTTGTCCTCGAGGATCCAGGACATCTCGGCCTGCCGCACGCCGCGCCGCAGGCCGGTCTGACGGGCCGCGTCGATCACCAGCATGGCCAGCACGGCGCCCAAGGGCGTGCCATGCAAGCGCCGGCGCACACCCATCAGCGCCACGCGCACGCCCTTCGGATGACGCACTTTGAGACGCCACAACAGCTTGGCCCAGCCCAGCGGCAACAGGCGGCCGCGCAGGTCGGCGATCGCCTCGTTGAGGTTGGGCAGCACGCCGATCATGGCCACCGGTTCGCCGGCCACCTCGGCGATCTGCACGAATCCGGGATCCACCAGCCAGCGCAGCAGCTGGCCGAGCTGCGCGAACTCGGCGGCGCTGAACGGCACGAAACCCCAGTTACCGGCCCAGGCGTCGTTGAAGATGTCGCGCAGGGTCTCGATGTCGCGCTCGAGGTGACGCCGGTCGATCGGCCGCAACGTCACCTTGTGCCGCTCGCGCTGCATCAGGCGCTGCGCCGCCGGCGGGAATTCGAAATCGGCGTCGACGATATAGGCCAGCAGATCGCGCGCCTTGACGTAGCCCAGCGCCTCCAGGCGCGGCCCGTAGTACGGCAGCGCATGGCCCATCATGACCATCGGCGGCGTGTCGAAACCGTCTACCAGCAGGCCGCATTCTTCGTTGATGGTGAGGTTGAACGGGCCGCGCACCTCGGCCATACCCCGCCCGCGCAGCCAGTCCTCGGCGGTGCCGAGCAGCGCGGCGAACACCTGTGGATCGTCCTCGGCCTCCAGCAGGCCGAAATAACCGACCCGCTCGCCGTGAATCCGCTCATGCAGCGCATCCACCTGTGCGCTGATGCGCCCGACCACGCGCTCGCCACGAAAGGCCAGCCAGGCCTGCAGCGTGAGGTGCTCGAACGCCGGATTGCGCGCCGACAGCAGCTCGTGGCGCTCGACCAGCAATGGCGGCACCCAGTGCGGGTCGTGCCGGTACAGGCGTGCCGGCAGATCCCAAAAGGCCCGCGCCGCAGCCTTACCCGCCAACGGGGCGACACGCAGCCCGGCTGCAGCGTTCATACGTGAAAAGCCACCGATTGGTTGAAAAAATTTGGCAGTTTCGGGAAGCGCCGCCAGCTTGGGCCGATTTTTCCCTTCGGGGGCTTATGCGCTATATTTCGGGGCTATTTTATGACCAAAAAGTGACCGCGCGCCCTGCGGTCGGCTCGCCGGACCGGGCCACGCCACGGGAGTTTACGTGTCTCGAATGCCTGCGTTGATCGGTTCTGCCAAGCCGCCGGCGCGCGACTTCCCGCGCCACGACCACACGTGAACGCCACGGCGCAAAAATTCGGCGATCCGGCCACGCGCATCGCCCGCTGCGGCGCCTGGACGGTGCTGCTGCGGCCGCGGCAGCCCACGTTGGGCGCGCTGGTGCTGGTGTGCGAAGAACCGGTCACCGCGTTCGGCGCGGTCAGCAGCGCCGGCTATGCCGATCTGGCGCAGACCATCCGCCGCGTCGAGGCCATGCTGGGCGCCGCCTTCGCCTACGACAAGATCAACTACCTGATGCTCATGATGGTCGACCCCGACGTGCATTTCCATGTACTGCCGCGCTACGCGACGCCGCGCCAGTTCGCTGGCCGGATGTTTTCGGACCCGGCCTGGCCGAATGCGCCCGAGCTTGGCTTCGATCTCGGCCTGGACGACACCAGCCGGTCACAGCTGGTCAACCTGCTGCGCGAGACCTGGAAATGAACGGCGCCCCCAACGCCACTGCGGCCCCCCGACAGCGCGAGCCAATGGTCCAGCCGACGCCGACCCACAACAGCCTGCCCCTGCGGTTTGCCGATTTCGACACCCTGACCGAGGCGCTCGATTACGCCGCGCAGGGTGACACCGGCAGTAACTTCCACAACGCCCGCGGCGAACTGACGCTGGCGCTGCCCTACGCCGCGCTGCGCTGCGACGCCCTCGATCTTGCCCGGCGGTTTGCCGCGCTCGGCCTGCCGCGGCAGGCGCGCGTCGCCCTGGTGGCGGAAACCGACCCCGATTTCGTGCGACTGTTTTTTGCCTGCCAGTACGCGGGCCTGGTGCCGGTGCCGCTGCCGGCGGCGGTGCATCTGGGCGGACGCGATGCCTACGTGCGCCAGCTGCGCGCCATGCTGGCGAGCTGCGAGGCCAGCGTGGCGCTCGCGCCGGCGGATTTCGCCGCCATGCTGCAGGCGGCGGCCTGCGACGCCGATCTGAGGTTTTGCGGCACGCCGGAACAGTTCCGCGCCCTGCCGTCCGCCGACCGGGCGCCACAGCCGGCGCAGCCCGACGAGCTGGCCTACCTGCAGTACACCTCCGGCAGCACGCGCTTCCCGCGCGGGGTGATGATCACCCACCGCACGGTGATGCAGAACCTGCAGGGCATCGTGCGCCACGGGCTGGCCATCCGCGACGACGACCGCTTCATGTCGTGGCTGCCCTTCTATCACGACATGGGCCTGGTCGGGCTGGTGTTCTCGCCGCTGGCCAGCCAGCGCTCGGTGGATTACCTCGGCACGCGTGATTTCGCCATGCGCCCGCGCCAGTGGCTGGCGCTGATGTCGCGCAACCGCGCCACCATCGCCTTCAGCCCGCCGTTCGGCTATGCGCTGGTGACGCGCCGCCTGCGTGCGAGCGATGCCGCCCAGTACGACCTTTCCGCCTGGCGCATCGCCGGCGTCGGCGCCGAGACCATCCGCGCCGAAACCCTCGAGAACTTCGCCGCCGCGCTCCAACGCAGCGGTTTTCGCCCGCAGGCCTTCCTGCCCTGCTACGGCATGGCCGAGTGCTCGCTGGCGGTCAGCTTCGCGTCGCTGGATACGCCGGTGCAGACCGACGCCGTCGATGCCGAGACACTCGCCAACGAACGCGTGGCGCGTCCGGCCGACGCGCACAGCCGCACCGTCAACCGCTTCGTCAACTGCGGCGCGGTGTTGCCCGGACATCAGGTGGAAATCCGCGACGATGCCGGACGGCGCCTGCCGGAGCGTCGCTGCGGCACCATCTTCGTGCGCGGGCCGAGCGTCATGTCCGGCTACTTCGGCGATCCCGCCGAAACGGCGCGCGTGCTGTCGACCGACGGCTGGCTGAACACCGGCGATGTCGGCTATCTGGCCGACGGCGGATTGTTCATCACCGGCCGGGAAAAGGACCTTTTCATCATCAACGGCCGCAACATCTGGCCGCAGGACCTCGAATTCCTGGCCGAACAGCAACCGGAGCTGCGCCCGGAAGACGCCTCGGCATTCGCCGTGCCGGGCGCCGACGGCAGCGACCTGGCGGTGCTGGTGGTGCAGTGCCGTGAGCAGGACCCGCTGCGCCGCATCGACCTGGTGACGCGCCTGCAGGGCCTGATCAAGGCCGAGCTGGGCATCGCCTGCTTCATCGAGCTGGTGCCGCCACACACCCTGCCGCGCACCTCCTCGGGCAAGCTGTCGCGTTCCGGCGCCCGGCGCGACTTCCTCGAGCGCAACGACGTCAGCGCCCTGACCGCCGAACGGCTCGCGCACGGCATTGACTGAGGCTGCCGCCGGCCCGCTCGCCATCACCGGCGCCAGCGGATTCGTCGGCGCCGCCATCGCGCGGCATCTGGCCGCCGCCGGCTGGCGCCTGCGCCTGCTGGTGCGCCGCGGCTCCGAGAATCGGCTGCCGACGCTGGTGGGCGCCGAGATCATCACCGGCTCCCTGGCCGACCGCGGCGCGCTCGAGCGCCTGCTGGACGGTGCGCAGGCGCTGGTGCATGGTGCGGGAGCGGTGCGTGGCGCCTCTTATGCCGATTTCGAGCGCGTCAACGTCGCCGGCACGCAGGCGCTGCTGGACGCTGCCGGCCCGACGCTGCGAATGCTGCATATCTCCTCGCTGGCCGCCCGCCATCCACGACTGTCGCACTACGCCGCCAGCAAGTGGGCCGGCGAACGGTTGGTGATGACGACGCTGGCACCGGCGCGGCGCGTGGTGCTGCGCCCGCCGGCGATCTACGGCCCCGGCGATCGCGAGCTCAGACCGCTGCTCGACGCCATGTGGCGCGGCTGGGCGCTGCTGCCGGGGCCACCGCAGGCGCGCTTCTCGCTGCTGCACGTCGACGATCTCGCCCGCGCCGTGGGCCGTTTGCTGGCCGGCGAGGCCGGCTGGGGCGCCATTCACGAGCCCGACGACGGCCAGCCCGGCGGGCACGGCTGGCAAGACCTGCTGGACGCGATCGGCCGGCTGCGCGGCGCTCGCGTGCGCGCCGTGCATGTGCCGGGCTGGCTGCTGTCGGCCCTCGGCGCCGGCAACGAGCTGCTGTCGCGCCTGACGCACCGCCCGCCGATGCTCAGCCGCGGCAAGGCGCGCGAACTGCGCTGGCCGGATTGGGTGGCCGCCGGCAACGTCAGCCTGGCGGCCTGCGGCTGGCGCCCGGCCATCGACCTCGACCGCGGCCTGCGCGATACGCTGACCGCAGCCGCGGACCGGCGCCAGTCGGCCTGACACCGCGCGAGGCGGCAGAGCCGCCGCTATACTGCCGCCGCCAATGCCCGCCATCGGGCGCCAAGGCACCGGTGAGCTGGAGGAATACATGGCAGTCAGCGCGCAGCGCATCCTCGAAACCCTGCAGGCTCGCCTCAGCGACCTGACGGGCGGCAAGCACGTCACCGGTGATACCGACCTGGTCGCCGATCTGGGGCTCGACTCCCTGCAGGTCATGGAACTGCTGATGGAACTGGAAGACGCTTTCGACATCTCGATTCCGGTCAACGTGATGGCCGACGTGCGCACGGTGGGCGAGCTCGCCGCCGCCGTGCAGGGTTTGCTGTCCTGACCGCCCGGCACGTCACCGTGGGACTGTTCGACAAACTCGCCAGCGCCGCGGCGGTGCGGCGCGACGTGGTCAGCGCGGGCGGCCTGGTGCCGTTCGGCGTCACCGTGGAACGCATCCTGTCGCCGACCGAAGGCATCGTCGCCGGCCGCCAGGTCATCCTCGGCGGCACCAACAACTACCTCGGCCTCACCTTCGATCACGACTGCATCGAGGCCGGCATCGCCGCCCTGCGCCGCGAGGGCACCGGCACCACCGGCTCGCGCATGGCCAACGGCAGCTATGCCGGCCATCTGGCGCTCGAGCGCGAACTGGCAGCGTTCTACGGCTGGCCGGAAGCGATCGTGTTCTCGACCGGCTACCTGGCCAACCTCGGCATGATCGGCGCCCTCACCGGGCCCGGCGACGTGCTGGTCATCGACAGCGATTGCCACGCCAGCATCTACGACGGCTGCAAACTATCCGGCGCCGAGGTGATCCGCTTCCGGCACAACAATGCGGCCGATCTTGACCGCCGTCTGGCCCGCCTCGGCGAGCGCGCTCACAATGCGCTGGTGATCGTGGAGGGCATTTACAGCATGCTCGGCGACCAGGCACCGCTGGCCGACATCGTGGCAGCCAAAAAACGGCACGGCGCCATGCTGATGGTGGACGAGGCGCATTCGCTGGGCGTGCTCGGCGAGCATGGGCGTGGCCTGTGCGAGGCGGCAGGCGTCATGGACGGCGTCGATTTCGTGGTCGGCACCTTCAGCAAGAGCCTGGGCGGGGTCGGCGGCTTCTGCGTCAGTCCGCACCCGGAATTCGGCCTGGTGCGCTACACCAGCCGGCCGTACATCTTCACCGCCTCGCCGTCGCCGGCCACCATCGCCTCCACGCGCCAGGCGCTCGGCCACTTGCGCAGCCGCCCGCAACTGCGCGAGCGCCTCTGGCACAACGTGTCGCGCCTGCACCAGGGGCTCACCGCGCTCGGCCTGCCGCCGGCCGCCGCGCCCAGTCCGGTGCTGGCCATCGCACGCGACAGCCGCGAGCAGGCGCTGGCCGACTGGCAGCAACTGCTCGACGCCGGCGTGTACGTCAACCTCATGGTGCCGCCGGCCACGCCGGGCGGCATCAGCCTGCTGCGCTGCAGCATCAGCGCCGCCCACAGCGACGCGCAGATCGACCACATCCTGGCCGCGTTCGCCGCTCTGCCGGGCGGACGCAGCGCTGCACCAGGACAGGCCGCCCTGGCATGAGCCCGGCCGCCGCGCAGCCGGCGGCTGCAGCACCGCCCGTGCCGCACCTCGAGCCGGTCCGCTTCGACGTTCTGCCGGGGGCGGTCGCCATCGACCGCCCGCCGGTGCGCATCTTTCTGGGCACCGAACCCGCCCAGCACCGCGCCGAGCGGGTGTTCTTCTACTCGCTGATGAAGGTGCGCCACCCCGGGCGGGTGTACGAGGTGTACCGGATGACGCGCCTGCCGGGCTTCGCCCAGGGCCGCTGGCGCACCGGCTTCACCAACTTCCGCTTCGCCATTCCCGATCTCGCCGACCGGCAGGGCCGCGCCATCTACAACGATGTCGACGAGATTTACCTGGCGGACCCGGCCGAGCTGTTCGACCTGCCGCTGGGCGAGGCGGGCTATCTCGCCATCACGCCGGCCGACACCGCGGTGATGCTGATCGACTGCGCACGCATGGCCGAGGTCTGGACGCTCGAGCGCGCGCAGCGCCTCGACAAGAAAACGCTGCTGCAGCTGGCGGCCGAAAAACCCGGCCTGTGGGCGCCGCTGCCGGCCAAGTGGCACGCGCGTGACATGGAATACCGGCCCGGCTTCACGGCCTGCCTGCACTACACGGCGCTGAACCTGCAGCCGTGGCACCCGACCCCCGAGCAGTACTCCTACCACCCGCACCCGCTCGGTGAGCTGTGGCGCGACCTCGAGCGCGAGGCCGACGCTGCGGGCTACGAGATCTTCACGGCCGCGGCGCCGAGCCCGGCGTTTCGGGACGCCGCAGCGCGCCTGGCCGCCTTGGCGCCGCTGCAGGCGCCGGCCGAGCTCGCCGCGCTGGCCGGGCCCGACGGCCGCGTGGCGTGCCTGGGACCGCTCGATACGGCGGCGCTGGCCGGACTCGACGCGACCGCGCTGCCGCTCGACGCCTTGCCCGGCGCCAAGGCGGAGTTGATCGCCGCCGCGCGCTTGGAGCTGTGCCCGGCCGAAGACTTGCCGTGGCTGCTCGACGCGCTGTTCGCCGCCGCCACGCGCGCCGTTTACGTCGCCGTCGCCCCGACACTGGCCGAGGCGCCCGCCGACACCGAACAGTGGTGGCGCCAGCGCCTGCGCGCGGCCGCGCGCCGCCATCCCGGGCGCGCCTGGCGGCTCGACCTGCTGGATGCAGCCGGCCGACGCACGCACGGCTGGCAGGCGCCCGCAGCAGGTCCGGCTGCGCCCACGGTGTGGTGCCTGCACGGCAAACACGCCGGCGACAACGCGCAGATCGACGCCCTGGCCGCCGCGCTCGGCTGCCCCGCGCAGGTGCACCGCCTGCGATTTACGGCGCTGTCGCGCCTGCCGGGCTGGCTCAAGGGCGCCACGCGCCTGGGCCTTGCCGGCGCCGAGCCGCCGCTGCTGCCGCCGTGGCCGGATCTGGTGATCGCCGCCGGGCGGCGCAGCGCCAGTGTGGCGCGCTGGATCGTCCGGCAAAGCGGTGGGCGCACGCGCAGCGTGCTGCTCGGCCGCCCGCGGGCGCCGCTCAAGGCGTTCGATCTGGTCATCACCACGCCGCAGTACGGCCTGCCGGTGCGCGGCAACGTGCTGCACCTGCCGGCGCCGCCGGTCAGGCCGGCCGCCGTCGATGACGCCGAGCTCACCCGCTGGCAGGACCAGTGGGCCGCGCTGCCGCGGCCGTGGATCGGCGTTCTGGTGGGCGGCGATCGGGCGCCGTACCGGCTGGACGCGGCCGCCGCCCGGCGTCTGGCGCAGGCGGCGCAGGCGCTCGCCGCGCAGCGCGGCGGCAGCGTGCTCGCCACCACCGGCCCGCGCACTTCGGCGGCCGCCGCCGTGGCACTCGAAGGCGCGCTTGGCCAAAGCGCCTTCTGTCACCGCTACGGCAGCGGCGACAATCCCTACCGCGCGCTGCTCGCGCTGGCCGATGCGCTCATCGTCACCGGCGACAGCGCCTCGATGCTGGCCGAGGCCGCCGCCAGTGGCAAGCCGGTGGCGGTGTTCCCACCGCCGCTGCACCGCACGCCCGGTCAGCGCCTGCTGCGCTGGATCGAAAAACGCCTGGGCCTCATCGAACGCGCCGCCGGCAGCCGCGGCACGGCGCGCCAGCAGAACCGGCTCGGCCGGCTGTACGATCGGCTGCTGGTGGCCGGCCTCGTCAGCCGCGAGCGCGACGTGGCGGCGGTGCAGCGCAGCCTCGGCCTGCCGAGCCTGCCGGCCGAGCCCGCACCGGCGCTGCTTGGGCCCGATCTGCTGGCGCGGGCGCTCGGCGACGCCGCCACCCGCGCGCGCGAGCTGCTGTGCGCCGAACAACCGATTCCCTGAGGCCCATGTCCGACCTGCGTTATCTCGATGCGGCGCGCCTTGATGCGCTCGATGCCGCGTACTTCCAGCATCGCCGCCCGTTTCCGTGGATCAACCCGCAGGGTCTGCTCACCGAGCAGGGCTTCGCGACGCTGTACGAGACACTGCCGGAGCTCGAACTGTTCGACAAGCACTTCGGCGTGGCGCGCAAACACGGCCAGCAAAGCCACGACCGCTACGCGCTCGAATACCGACCGGACCTGCCGCTGGATGCGCCGTGGCACGAGTTCGTCGCCGAGCTGAACGGCCCGGTTTACACGGCGTTTTTGAAGCGCATGTTCGGCGTGCGCAGCGTCGGCCTGTCCTGCCACTGGCACTACACGCCAAACGGCTGCTCGGTGTCGCCGCACTGCGACGCCAAACGCAAGCTCGGCTCGCACATCTTCTACTTCAATACCGAAAAAGACTGGGACCCGTCCTGGGGCGGCGAGACGCTGATTTTGGATTCCGACCACCCGCCGCCGCCCGACTCGGCGCCGCGGCTCGAGGACTTCGAGCGCGTCACCGCCGCCGTCGCCATCGGCAACCGCAGCCTGCTGTTCGCGCGCACCGATCACTCCTGGCACGCGGTGCGCGAGATTCGCTGCCCGCCGCAGGCGCTGCGGCGGGTGTTCATCCTGGTCATCGAACCCGGCGGCGGCCCGTCCTGGTGGCGACGCCTGCGCGGGCAGGGCGGCTATTGAGCGCGCCAGAGCAGGTAGCAGCGCCGCGCGTCGCGCTGCTGATTTCGGGCCTTGGCCTGGGCGGCGTGCAGCGCACCATGCTGACGCTGGCTGGCGGCCTTGCCGACCGGGGTCTGGCCGTCGACCTGCTGGTGCCGGACGAGCGCGGCCCGTTCCGCGACCAGATACCGGCCAACGTGCGCCTGGTGAACCTCTCGCGCTGGTGGCTGCGCCTGCCCATCATCCGCGCCCGCAAGCGGCGCCGCGCCCTGCTGATGGCGCCCGCGATCGCCGGTTACCTGCGCCGGCAGCGCCCGGCGGCGCTGCTGTCGGCCTCGCATTACGTGAACCTGGCCGCCATCTGGGGCCGTGATCTGGCCGGCACCGGCACGCGCCTGGTCATCAGCCAGCGCACGCAGCTGTCGGTGGCCATCACCAACAGCAAGCTGCCCATCCTGCGCCGCCGCCCGCTGCTGGCCTGGATGACGCGCCGCTACTACCCGCGCGCCGACGCGATCGTGGCGGTGTCGAACGGCGTGGCGGATGATCTCGCTGCCGTCGCCCGCCTGCCGCGCCAGCGCATCGTCACCGTCTACAACCCCACCGACCTCGACCATATCGCTGAACGCGCGGCCGAACCCGCGCCACACCCGTGGCTGACCGACGGCGGCGCGCCGGTGATCGTGGCGGTGGGGCGTCTTGCGGCGCAGAAGGACTTTGCCACGCTGCTGCGGGCGTTTGCCCGGCTGCGCGCACAGCAACCGGCACGGCTGCTGATCCTCGGCGAAGGGCGCAAGCGCCCGCAGCTCGAGGCGCTGGCCCGCGAGCTTGGCATCGCCGATGCGGTGGCCTTGCCAGGCTATGCCGAAAATCCGTTCGCCGCCCTGGCGCGGGCTGATCTGTACGTCATGTCGTCACGCTACGAGGGCCTGCCGGGCGCACTCATCCAGGCGCTGGCCTGCGGCTGTCGCATCGTCAGCACCGACTGCCCGTCCGGGCCGGCCGAGATCCTCGACCACGGCCGCTACGGCCGGCTGGTGCCGGTCGGTGATGAAAAGGCGCTGGCTGCCGCCATGCAGCAAGCGCTCGCCGCCCCGAACGATGCGCTGCGCCAGCGCGAGCGGGCGGCGCTGTTTTCCGTGCCAAGGGCCGTGGATGCCTACCTCGACCTGTTGCTCGGGGAGGCCGCCGCCAAATTTCGCCACCCGCCGGCGTAGCGATGGCCAGGCTCGCCGTGTTCGCATCGTCCTGGCCGCGCGGGGCGATCCAGCGCATGATGCTGAACCTCACCGCCGAGTTCGCCGCCGCCGGCCACCGTGTGGACCTGCTGGCGCCGCGCGGCCGGCCGCCGGCCGAGGGTCTGCCCGATGGCGTGCGCCTGGTGGAACTCGCGCCGCGGCTTGCCGACCTGCCTGGCGTGCGCCGGCACAAGCGCTGGTTCGTGCCACTGGCGCTGCCGGCGCTGGCCGCGTATCTGCGCCACGAACGGCCGGCGGCGCTGCTCAGCGGCGGCGAGTGGCCGAACGTGATCGCGCTCGCCGCCAAACGTCTGGCCGGCGGATCGACCCGCGTGGTGGTTTCCGAACACATCCACGTCGGCGCCTCCACCGCCGGCGCGGCGCAGCGCAAGCGCCGCCGCCTGCTGCCGCGCCTCATGGCCCGCTTGTATCCGCGTGCCGACGCCATCGTCGCCGTGTCCGAAGGCGTGCGCCAGGACCTTCTGTCGCGCTTTCCGCTGCCGCCGGCGCGGGTCCACACCATCTACAACCCGGTCATCACCCCGGCGCTGCTGGCGGCGCGCGACGAGGCGCTGGACGATCCCTGGTTCGCGCCGGGTGCGCCGCCGGTGCTGATCAACGTGGCGCAGCTGCGCGTGCAAAAGGACCAGGCGACGCTGCTGCGCGCATTTGCCAAGGTACGCGCCCGGCGCCCGGCGCGACTGCTGATCCTGGGCGAGGGCAACCAGCGCCCGGCGCTCGAGGCGCTGGCCCGCGAGCTCGGCATCGCCGCAGACGTGCGCCTGCCGGGCTTCGTGCGAAACCCGCTCGCGTATCTGCGCCGGGCGCGGCTGTTCGTGCTGTCGTCGGCCTGGGAGGGATTGCCAACGGTACTGATCGAGGCGCTGGCCTGCGGCTGTCCTGTGGTCAGCACCGACTGCCCGGCCGGCCCGGCCGAGATCCTCGACCACCGCCGCTACGGGCGCCTCACACCGGTGGGGGATGCAGACGCACTCGCCGCGGCCATCGAACAAAGCCTCGACGCGCCGGTCGAGCATCGCACTCTCGAGGGGCGCGCCTTTGATTTCAGCGCCGTGGCGGCAGCGCCAAGGTATCTTGAATTGCTATGGAAGTGCGGAAAAATTCCGTCCATGGAATTTTTCAGCTCGCCGTCACGCGGTACACGCCCGCGCGACGCTCCGTGAATCAAGGGGTTACGCCCTTGATTCACGCTGGGGCATCCTGCCCCGGACGGAAAACACTGAATAAATCAGCGTTTTCTTCAGCGTTTCCCTATGTCAATAAAGAAAAATTTGCGTGCGTGAATCGTACGATCTCTGCGGCGCAATGCACACTGCAATGCGCCGCCAATACATGAGTCAGTCATAGCTCAGTACCCAAACGCACCCTTTCCCATCCGGAAATCGCCAACCCCGCGCGCACCGCAACAGCAAAACACCCGCAGGACCAATGAACCCAATCCTACTATTTGATACATCGGTCGCCACGACCAATATCGGCGACGAGATCATCATGGATGCGGTGCGACGGATTGCATGTCAATTATTTCCAAATGCTCACATTGTGAGCCTGCCCACGCATTTGTATGGCGGTCGGCGAGCTAGGGAAATGCTGAAAAATTCCGTCCGTGGAATTTTTCAGCTCGCCGCGGCGCGGTACACGCCCGCGCCGCGCTCCATGAATCAAGGACTTACGCCCTTGATTCATGCCAGGGCATCCTGCCCCGGACGGGAAACGCTGAATAAATCAGCGTTTCCCTAGAAAATTAATGAAGCAATCCAAACTGGCTTTAATCGGCGGAACAAATCTACTCGCCAGTGACATGCGGGCGCACCGCCAATGGAAGATTACCCTGCTGGATGCGGCTTACTTGACAAATGCATTTCTGCTCGGCGTCGGCTGGCGAAATTACGACACAGCACTCACACGGTACTCGAAGCTACTGCTGAAGACGGCCCTGGGAAGGACTGGGATTCATTCTGTGCGCGACAATTATACATTGGCAAGACTTCAGGAAGCCGGCATAAAAAACGCCGTAAACACAGCCTGCCCAACACTATGGCTTATCGATTGTGGCAAGTTGAACCTGACGGCAAGCAAAAAGAACAACGCAGTCGTCACCACCATCACGGCGTATAGAAAGGACAAAACGAGAGACCTGCAATTATTAAACAGCTTGCGCGCCATTTATCCAGAGCGCTATTTTTGGCCACAAGGACTCTATGATTATGAATATGCGCGTGAAGAGCTAGGATTGGACGGATTTACAGTGCTGCCCCCGACACTCAAGGCATTTGACGAAATTCTCATCGGCGGTTGCGACTACGTGGGCACGCGACTACACGCTGGGATTCGAGCCTTGCAAAAAGGACAATATGCCAGAATCATCGCGATCGACAACCGAGCCATTGAAATAGGGCGTGATTTTGGCATACCAATATCAACGAGTACCGACGTAGAGTCGGTGGCGAAATACGCTGACGATAGATCCCTAAACATCACCCTTCCTTGGAACACGATCGAGCACTGGAAACAGCAGTTTCTCTCGGCATGACTAAAACGGCGATTCAGCCGCACCTCGCCCTGCTGCTGCTCTCGCTCACCGGCGGCGGCGTGGAACGCGCCACGCTGCGCCTGGCCGGCGAGTTCGCGCGCCGCGGCGTGGCCGTGGACCTACTGGTGTGCCGCCCGCAGGGTGAACTGCTCGATGCCGTGCCGCCGCAGGTGCGCCTGCTGCCGCTGCCCGACACCGGCAGCCTTGCCGGGCGCGTGGCGGCGCTGCGCGCGGCCGGCCGCCAGCGGCGGGCGCTGCTGCGGCCGGTGCTGCTCGCGCCACACGCCTCGCGCGCCCTGCGCCACCTGCCGGCGCTGGCGCGGTATCTGCACGCCGAGCAGCCCGCCGCGCTGCTCGCCGCCAAGACGCCGGTCAACCTGGTGGCGCTGTGGGCGCGGCGTTTGGCGGGCGCGCCGACGCGGCTGGTGGTCAGCGAACGGGCGCAGTTGTCGCAAATCGCCCGGCCCGGTCGGCCAGCAAAGCGCTCGGCGCTGCCGCGCCTGGCGGGACTTTTCTATGCCGAGGCCGACGCCATCGTGGCCGTATCGGGCGGTGTGGCGGACGACCTGGCGGCCCAGACCGGCCTGCCGCGCGGGCGCATCACGGTGATCCACAACGGCATCGTGGACGCCGGCTTCGCCGACCGCGCCGCGCAGCCGGCGCCGCATCCCTGGCTGGCAGACGGCGGCGCCCCGGTGCTGCTGGCGGTCGGGCGCCTGGCGCCGGAAAAGGACTACCCAACGCTGCTGCGCGCCTTCGCGCGCTTGCGCCGGGCGCGGGCGGCGCGGCTGCTGATCCTGGGCGAGGGGCCGCTGCGGGCCGAGTTGCAAGCGCTGGCCGAGACGCTCGGCATCGAAGCGGACTTGGCGATGCCCGGTTTTTGCGCCAACCCGCTGGCCGCCATGAGCCGGGCGGCGGCGTTCGTGCTCAGCTCGCGCACCGAAGGCTTCCCCAACGTGCTGGCCGAGGCACTGGCCTGCGGCTGTCCTGTGGTGAGCACCGACTGCCCGTCCGGGCCGCGCGAGATTCTGGACGGCGGCCGCTACGGCCGGCTGGTGCCCGTCGGCGATGCCGATGCGCTGGCAGCGGCGCTCGCCGCCACGCTGGATGCGCCGCCCGACCGCGAGGCGCTGCGCCGGCGCGGCTACGAATTCAGCGTGGCGCGCGCCGCCGAAGCGTACCTCGACCTGCTGCTGCCCGGCGCGGGTGGGGCCTGAAGGCGACCGTCAGTCGCCGACCACGATGCGCGCGATGTCCGGGCTCGGGAACATGCGTTCGAGCCAGTCGTCGGCAAGCGGCTGGATCACCTCCACGAACAGGCCGGCGAGCGGCTTGCCGCCGTCGAAGTAGGCAAACGCCATCAGGCCCGGGATGCTGGCCGACTGGCCGACCACGATGCCGCGGCCGGCGAGTTCCTGCGCGGCGCGCTCGAAGTCCTGCGGCGGCGCCAGCGTGACCATGATGTGGTGCACGCACTCGCCGCGGCGGTCGAGGGCGTCGCGGTACACGGTGGGGCCACTCAGCGGCTCGACCAGCTCGAAGCACGCCCGGCCGCGGCGGCCGATGGCCAGTCGCGCGGTGTGCTCCACCGGCTGGCCGTAGTAGGTGCAGCCCGGCATGTGCGCGCTGTCGATGCCGATGTCGACCCAGTCCTCGATGCCGAGCAGCGCACGAAAGCGTTCCTTGGCGGCATCCAGATCGCGCACCATCACCGACACCTGATAGAGCTTTTGCACCGGCAGGATGGCGCTGCCCGGCAGCTGCAGCGGCTCGCCGGGCGGGATCAGCGCATCGGCGTCGGCGAACACCAGCGCGAGCCCGCCGAGCGGGCCGCGGCTGTCCAGCAGCCGGCGCCGGCCACCGTGCTCGGCGTGTTCGGCGGCGGTGGCGAGGCCCGCCGCGCTGTGCGCCTGATCGAGCGCCGCCCAGTCGGAAACGGGGATCACCACATGGCTCGGCCCCTCGCCACAGCGGGCCAGCTCGTCCGCCCACGGGCCGGACTTGGGCTCGATCAGTTCGAAGCCGACGCCGTTGACATAGCCCACCGCCTGCCGGTGCGCATACTCGCGCCCGTCCGCGGTGCGCCCGGCACAGTCCGCCAGGCGCCACTCGTTGACGCCGAAAAAGCGCGCGTACTCGGCGGCCGCGGCGCGGCAATCGCGCGTCAGCACGCCCACCCGGGCGATGGCGGTGACGGGTAGTGACATGGGGGCCTCCTTGTGAGGGCATTACGAAGCGGCACCGTACACGGCTGCCCGAAGACTCCGGCACGCAGCACGCCGAAAGCAGGCGATCGCGGCTGAAGCCGCTCCTACCACGGTCGAATGCACCTGCTTCAAAGATTCGGCGGGATGAACAGCATGGCGATCATCATCATGACGCCGATCGGCACGCCCACCATGAACGAGTAACCCGCGAAGCGCCCGAAGCGGATGCCGGTGATGGCGACGATGGGGATGGCCATGTAGGGATGAATCAGGTTGGTCAGCGAGCCGCCGTGCATGTAGGCAAGCAGCGTGGTGGTGACCGACACGCCAAGCTCGCGCGCCGCCGGGATGATGTACGGCGCCTCGATGATCCACTTCGAGCCGGCCGACGGCACGAAGAAATCCATGATCCCCGAGTACACGTAGATCACCAGCGGAAACAGTTCCCGGCTGGAGAAGCGCACGAACAGGCCGCTCAGCCAGTGCCCGAGCTCGGTGCCGGTCATGAGGCCAAAGATGCCGCCGTAGAACGGAAACTGCAGCACCACGCCGTAAGCCGAATCGAGCCCGCGGCGCACCGCCTGCACGAACGACAGCGGGTTGCCGTGCAGCAGCAGCGCGAGTCCGAGGAACACGGCGTTGTACGCGTTGATGTTCCAGGCGCGCGCAAAGCCCTGGGTCGCCATGTTGTAGCCGAGCGTGAACAGGATCATGGTGCCGGCCAGATAGCACCAGAAGCGGCGGTTCTCGAGCCAGCTCGCCGGCGTGGCGCGCTCGGGCTCGACGCGCGGCGGCTGCGGCAGGATGGCGTCGAGCCGCTCGGCGTCCAGCGTCACGACGGGCGTCCTGCCGCGCGGGTGCAGGGCGCAGATGGCGGCAATGCTCACCACCGACAGCAGCGCCAGCAGCATGAGGTTGAAGTCGGCGAACACGGTCTCGGTGACCGGATACAGGCGATCGACGATGGGCGCACCGACGGCGGGCTTCACCATCGGGTTGTCGGGCGTCGCCATGATCAGCGCCGCCGAACCGGACAGCGCCGCGTTGGTGACGGTGCCGACGCCCATGAAGGCCGCCGCGCACAGCACGCGGATGTCGGTTTTGGGATTGCGGCGCGCCACGAACGGAGTCAGCAGCGCGCTCACCACGAGGCACAGCGCCAAGTTGGGCAGCCCTGTCAGGGTGGTGGTGACCGCCAGCAGCAGCACCGCCTGAACCGGCTTGTCGGGATTGGGGATGCGCGCCAGGCGGTCGAACAGCCAGAAGCCCGGGCGCGACATGACGCAGGCATAGGCCGCGAACACCGAGATGGAGAACTGCATGGTGATCTGCAGCAGCCCCCACATGCCGTTGCCCCAGGCGGTGACCGCCCGCAGCGGCTCGGCATGGGCGCCGAACACGGCCAGCACCAGCGCGATGGTGGTGAGCACCATGCACACCACCCAGGCATCCGGGATGTAACGCTCGGCCACCGCCGAGGCGGCGTTGCCGGCCCGGCTGAAAGCGTCCAGCAGTGCCATGGGTTCTCCTCTCGTTTTATTTTGGAAAGGGTGTTCGTGCCCTTCTCGGCTTCGCCGCCCCGTGGCCGTCGCCCGCGCCGGGCTCCGCGCACCTGTGCTTGCACTCGGGCAGCCGCGTTGCGGCTTCCGGCATCCGGCGCCGTGCGCGGCGCCCCGCTCAGGCCGGAATCTTTTTCTGCAGGCGGGCGTTGAACTTCTCGGCGTCGATCACGAAGCGCTCGTGGGTGCCCTCGGCGATCTTGTCGATGCCGTCGTGGGCGCTCACCGAGAATTTCAGGCGCTTGCCGTCCACCTCGTCGAGCCGCACCTGCACCGTCACCGTCAGACCCGGCGGCGTGGCCGCCAGGTGCGACACGTCGACGTGCGTGCCGACGCTCTGCTCGGCCGGCCAGTCGAGGTGCGGCTTGATGGCGTCCACGCAGGCCCACTCCAGCAGCGCCACCATGAAGCCGGTGGCGAACACGCGCGGCATGACCTGAAAGTCAGCCGCTTCGGGGTAGATGTTGGGCACCGTCTTGGCGTCGGTGACGGTGAACTGGAACTGGTGTTCGAGGCCGG
>NZ_JAQVGQ010000010.1 GCF_028696615.1 Immundisolibacter sp.
CGCCAGCCGGACGGCGTGTTCCTGTCGAACGGCCCGGGTGATCCCGAGCCCTGCGATTACGCGATCGACGCCATCGGCGAGTTTCTGGACCGCGGCGTGCCGTTGTTCGGCATCTGTCTTGGCCATCAGTTACTGGGTCTCGCCGCCGGCGCGCGCACCGTGAAGATGAAATTCGGCCACCACGGCGCCAATCACCCGGTGTTCGAGGCGGCTACCGGCCGGGTGCTGATCACCAGTCAAAACCACGGCTTCGCGGTGGACGAGGCGAGCCTGCCGGCTCACCTCACGCCCACGCACCGCTCGCTGTTCGACGGCTCGCTGCAGGGCATCGCGCACACCGACAAACCGGCGTTCGGCTTTCAGGGTCACCCGGAAGCGAGCCCCGGGCCGCACGACGCGGCGCATCTTTTCAAGCAATTCGCCGACCTGATGGCGGCCCACCGCGGCGCCTGAGGACTCCCGTGCCCAAACGTACCGACATCGAGAGCATCCTGATCATCGGCGCCGGGCCGATCGTGATCGGTCAGGCCTGCGAGTTCGACTACTCCGGCGCGCAGGCCTGCAAGGCGCTGCGTGAGGAGGGCTACCGGGTCATCCTGGTGAACTCGAACCCGGCCACCATCATGACCGATCCGGACATGGCCGATGCCGTCTACATCGAGCCGATCTCCTGGCCGGTGGTAGCCAAGATCATCGAGCGCGAGCGCCCGCACGCGCTGCTGCCGACCATGGGCGGGCAGACGGCGCTGAACTGCGCGCTCGATCTGGCCCGCGAGGGCGTGCTCGAAAAATTCGGCGTGCAGATGATCGGCGCCACGCGCGACGCCATCGACAAGGCCGAGGATCGCGAGCGTTTTCGCGAGGCGATGCGCCGGATTGGCCTGGCCACGCCGCGCTCGGCGCTCGCCCACAGCATGGAAGAAGCGCTGCAGGTGCAGGCGCAGATCGGCTTCCCGACCATCATCCGGCCGTCATTCACCATGGGCGGCAGCGGTGGCGGGGTGGCCTGGAACCGCGAGGAATTCGTCGCCATCTGCGAGCGCGGGCTGGACCTGTCGCCCACGCACGAGCTGCTGATCGAGGAGTCGATCATCGGCTGGAAAGAGTTCGAGATGGAGGTGGTGCGCGACCGCAACGACAACTGCATCATCGTGTGCTCGATCGAGAACTTCGACGCCATGGGCGTGCACACGGGCGACTCCATCACCGTGGCGCCGGCGCAGACCCTCACCGACCGCGAATACCAGATCATGCGCGACGCCTCGCTGGCGGTGCTGCGCGAGATCGGCGTCGAGACCGGCGGCTCGAACGTGCAGTTCGCCGTCAACCCGGCCGACGGGCGGCTGGTGGTGATCGAGATGAACCCGCGCGTGTCGCGCTCGTCGGCGCTGGCGTCGAAGGCGACCGGCTTCCCGATCGCCAAGGTGGCGGCCAAGCTGGCGGTCGGCTACACGCTGGATGAGCTCAGGAACGAGATCACCGGCGGTGTCACGCCGGCCTCGTTCGAGCCCAGCATCGACTATGTGGTCACCAAGGTGCCGCGGTTCAACTTCGAGAAATTCCCGCAGGCCGACAGCACGCTGACCACGCAGATGAAGTCGGTCGGCGAGGTGATGGCCATCGGCCGCACGTTCCAGGAATCGCTGCAAAAGGCCATGCGCGGGCTCGAAACGGGTATCGACGGCTTCGTGCCGGCACTCGCCGGTCGCGATGAGGTGGCGCTCGACACGCTGCGCCAGCGCTTGCGCACGCCGTCCGACGAGCGCCTGCGCTACATCGGCGATGCGTTCCGCTGTGGCCTGCCGCTGGACGAGGTGCAGGCGCTGACCGGCATCGATCCGTGGTTCCTGGACCAAATCGCCGAGATCATCGAGGCCGAAGGGCAGATCGCCGCCAGCTCCCTGGCCGACGTCGATGCCGCCACGCTGCGCGCCTGGAAGCGTTTGGGCTTCTCCGACAGCCGCCTGGCGGCGCTGCTCGGTGTGGGCGAGGACGTGTTGCGCCAGCGCCGGCGCGCGCTGGGCGTGCTGCCGGTCTACAAGCGCGTGGATTCCTGTGCCGCCGAGTTCCCGGCCGCCACCGCCTACCTGTATTCCACTTACGAGGACGAGTGCGAGGCGCAGCCGACCGACCGCCGCAAGGTGATGATCCTCGGTGGCGGACCCAATCGCATCGGCCAGGGCATCGAGTTCGACTACTGCTGCGTGCACGCGGCGCTGGCGCTGCGCGAGGCCGGCTTCGAGACCATCATGGTCAACTGCAACCCGGAAACCGTGTCCACGGACTACGACACCGCCGATCGGCTGTATTTCGAGCCACTGACGCTCGAGGACGTGCTCGAGATCGTGCGCGTCGAGCGGCCGTGGGGCGTGATCGTGCAGTTCGGCGGCCAGACGCCGCTGAAACTCGCCCGGGCGCTCGAGGCGGCCGGCGCGCCCATCATCGGCACCACGCCGGATGCCATCGACCGCGCCGAGGATCGCGAGCGCTTCCAGCAGGTGGTGGACAAGCTCGGCCTGCGCCAGCCGGCCAATCGCATGGCCGCCAGCCTCGAGCAGGCGCTCATTGCCGCGGCCGAGATCGGCTACCCGCTGGTGGTGCGGCCGAGCTACGTGCTGGGCGGGCGCGCCATGGAGATCGTCTACGACGAAGACGGCCTGCGCGCCTACATGCAAAACGCCACGCACGTGTCGGCGGCCTCGCCGGTGCTGCTGGACCGTTTTCTGGACGATGCGCTGGAGGTGGACGTCGATGCCGTGTGTGATGGCAAGGAGGTGGTCATCGGCGGCGTGATGGAGCACATCGAGCAGGCCGGCGTGCATTCCGGCGATTCCGCCTGCTGCCTGCCGCCGTACAGCCTCGCGCCCGAGGTCGTGGCCGAAATGCGCCGCCAGACGGTGCAGCTCGCGCACGAGCTCGGCGTGGTCGGGCTCATGAACATCCAGTTCGCGGTCAAGAACGGCGACGTCTACCTGCTGGAAGTGAACCCGCGCGCGTCGCGCACGGTGCCGTTCGTGTCCAAGGCGACGGCGGTGCCGCTCGCCAAGGTGGCGGCGCGCTGCATGGCCGGCATCGGTCTCAAGACCCAGGGCGTCGCCGGCGAGGTGACGCCGCCGTATTTCTCGGTCAAGGAAGCGGTGTTCCCGTTCGCCAAGTTCCCGGGTGTCGACGTCATCCTGGGGCCGGAGATGAAGTCCACCGGCGAGGTGATGGGGGTGGGACGCAGCTTCGGCGAGGCCTACGGCAAGGCGCAGCTCGCGGCCGGCAATCCGCTGCCGCACGGCGGGCGCGCCTTCATCAGCGTGCGCCAGGCCGACAAGGGCACCCTGCTGCTGCAGGTGGCGCGCGATCTGCTGCGGTTCGGCTTCGAACTGGTGGCTACCCGCGGCACCGCCCAAGTGCTGGCCGATGCTGGCATTCCCTGCACCGTGGTAAACAAGGTCAAGGAAGGTCGACCGCACATCGTCGATATGATCACCAACGGCGACATCGCGTTCGTGCTGAACACCACCGAAGGCAAGCAGGCGATCGCCGATTCGTTCGCCATCCGCGCCGCGGCGCTGCGTTTCAAGGTGCCGTACACCACCACGCTGGCCGGCGCGCGCGCCACCTGCCTTGCCCTGCAGGCTGAAGGCGACCTGCGGGTCGAAAGCCTGCACCGTTTGCATACCGAGCTGACATCATGAGCCGTGAACCCATTACCGCCCGTGGCGCCGAGCAACTGCGCCGCGAACTCGAAGACCTGAAATCCGTGCAGCGGCCGCGCGTGATCGCCGCCATCGCCGAGGCGCGCGCCCACGGTGATCTGAAGGAAAACGCCGAGTACCACGCCGCCAAGGAGCAGCAGGGCTTCATCGAGGGCCGCATCAGCGAAATCGAAGACCGGCTCGGCCGCGCCGAGGTGATCGATCCGGCCAAGCTCGGCGCCGGTGGCAAGGTGGTGTTCGGCGCCACCGTGACGCTGGTCAACAACGACACCGACGAGGAGGTCACCTACCAGATCGTCGGCGTCGACGAGGCCGACATCAAGCAGGGGCGACTGTCGTTTCGGGCGCCGCTGGCGCGCGCCCTGATCGGCCGCGAGGCGGGCGACCAGGTGGTGGTGCCGGCGCCGGGTGGCGAGCAGTCGTATGAGATTCTGGCCGTCGAGTATCGGTAAACCGCTGCCGTCTGTCGGTATGTCGGTCGCGCGCAGGCGCGCCACGCCGCGGGCGGTGGCGCAGCCGTGAGCCGGCGCGGTAACACCCGGCGCTGGTTGCAGCAGCACGTCGCCGATCCGTATGTGCGCCAGGCACAGGCGCACGGGTATCGCTCGCGGGCCAGCTTCAAGCTGATCGAGATCGACCAGCGCGACCGCTTGCTGCAGGCGGGCGCGACCGTGGTCGACCTCGGCGCCGCCCCGGGCGGCTGGTCGCAGGTGGCGAGCGAGCGCGTCGGCCTGCGTGGCCGGGTGGTGGCGGTCGATCTGCTCGACATGGCGCCGCTGCCGGGCGTCGAGTTCATTCGGGGCGATTTCACGGATGACGCCGTGTTCGAGCAGCTGCTGGGCCTGCTGCCGGGCGGCGCGGACCTGGTCATGTCCGATATGGCACCCAACCTGACCGGCGTGCGCGACGTCGATCAGCCGGCCGCGCTGTACCTGGCCGAGCTGGCGCTGGATTTCGCCGGGCGGGTGCTGAAACCGCGCGGGGCGCTACTGGTCAAATGCTTCGAGGGCGCCGGCAGCCAGGAACTGCGCGCGCTGTTCGCGCGGCGCTTCGGCCAGGTGGCGGTGCGCAAGCCCGATGCTTCGCGCGACCGCAGCCGCGAGCACTACTTGATTGGCCGCGGTATGCTGCCAACATTTTCGCAACAACCCCAGCGACCGGAGAGTCCCTAGGTGAATTCAATGTCCCGCAACGTCATCCTTTGGGTCGTGGTGGCGTTGGTGCTGATGGCGGTCTTCAACAGCTTCGGCCCGCGGCGCTCCGGCGAGCATACGGTCGATTACTCGCAGTTCATCGCGCAGGTCAAGGAAGGCCAGATCGACCGGGTGGTGATCGAGGACGGCGCCGTGCGCGGCCTGACCAGCAGCGGCGAGCGCTTCGTCGTCTACACGCCGAACGACCCGCACATGATCGACGACCTGCTGGCCAACAAGGTCGGCATCGAGGTGGCGGCGCCGGATCGCCAGTCGTTGCTGATGCAGGTGTTCATCTCCTGGTTCCCCATGCTGCTGCTGATCGGCGTGTGGGTGTTCTTCATGCGCCAGATGCAGGGCGGCCCGGGCAAGGGTGGGGTGATGCCGTTTGGCAAGAGCCGCGCGCGCATGCTCACCGAGGATCAAGTGCGCGTCACCTTCGCCGACGTGGCCGGGGTGGACGAGGCTAAGGAAGAAGTGCGCGAGCTGGTCGATTTCCTGCGCGATCCGTCCAAATTCCAGCGCCTGGGTGGGCGCATTCCGCGCGGCGTGCTGATGGTCGGCTCGCCGGGCACCGGCAAGACGCTGCTGGCGCGTGCCATCGCCGGCGAGGCCAAGGTGCCGTTCTTCACTATCTCGGGCTCGGACTTCGTCGAGCTGTTCGTCGGCGTCGGCGCGTCGCGCGTGCGCGACATGTTCGATCAGGCCAAAAAGCACGCGCCGTGCATCATCTTCATCGACGAAATCGACGCCGTCGGACGCCACCGCGGGGCGGGCCTGGGCGGCGGCCACGACGAGCGCGAGCAGACGCTGAACCAGTTGCTGGTCGAGATGGACGGCTTCGAGGGCAACGAGGGCGTCATCGTCATCGCCGCCACCAACCGCCCGGACGTGCTCGACCCGGCGTTGCTGCGCCCGGGGCGCTTCGACCGCCAGGTGGTGGTGCCGCTGCCGGACATCGTCGGCCGCGCACAGATTCTCAAAGTCCACATGAAAAAAGTACCGCTTGCACCTGATGTGCAAGCTGAAGTCATTGCACGCGGCACCCCCGGCTTCTCTGGGGCGGATCTCGCCAACCTGGTCAACGAGGCGGCGCTGTTCGCCGCCCGGCAGAACAAGCGCCTGGTCGATCAGGAAGACTTCGACCGCGCCAAGGACAAGATCATGATGGGCGTCGAACGGCGCTCCATGGTCATGAACGAGGACGAAAAGCGCCTCACCGCCTATCACGAGGCCGGTCACGCCATCGTGGGGCTGTCGGTGCCGTCGCACGACCCGGTCTACAAGGTGAGCATCATCCCGCGCGGGCGGGCGCTGGGCGTGACCATGTTCCTGCCGGAGGAAGACCGTTACAGTCTGAGCCGTGAGCGCCTGGAGAGCCAGATCTGCAGCCTGTACGGCGGGCGCATCGCAGAAGAATTGGTGTTCGGGCCGCAGGCGGTGACCACCGGTGCCTCCAACGACATCAAGCGCACCACCGAGATCGCGCGCAACATGGTCACGCGCTGGGGCATGTCGGCACGCTTGGGCCCGATGACCTTCGAGGAGGACGAGGGCGAAGTATTCCTCGGACGCAGCGTGACGCAGCACAAGAACGTGTCAGACGACACGGCCGCGGCCATCGACGAGGAGATCCGCGCCATCCTGGAGCGCAATTACACCCGCGCCACCGAGATCCTGCGCGCGCGCATGGATACCTTGCACGCCATGGCCGACGCGTTGATGCGCTTCGAGACCATCGACAAGGATCAGATCGACGATTTGATGGCCGGCCGGCCGGTGCGGGCGACGACCGCACCGTCGGTGGATCGGCCGGCACCGCCACCGGCGCCGGCCGCCGACACCAGCCCCGACGGCGCCCCCAGCCTGCCCTGAAGGCGGCGGTAGCGGCGGCAGTCGGCACTCGGCGGGTGCCGTGATCATCGATTGCGCCGGAAAATCGCTGGACCTGTCGCGCCCGGCGGTGATGGGCGTGCTCAATCTGACGCCGGACTCGTTCTCGGGCGATGGCCTGCTCGATCCTGAGGCCGCCTGTGAGCGCGCCCTGGCAATGCAGGCGGCGGGCGCGGCGGTGATCGACGTGGGCGGTGAGTCGACCCGCCCCGGGGCGCGGCGTGTCACGGTGGCCGAGGAACTGCGGCGAGTGGTGCCGGTCATTGAACGCTTGGCGCGGCGTGTTGCGGTGCCGATCTCCATCGACACCCGTCATGGGGAGGTAATGCGCGCCGCCGTGCAGGCCGGTGCCGGTCTCATCAACGACATCGCCGCCTTGCGCGAGCCGGGTGCACTCGACGCCGCCGCGGCGCTTGGCGTGCCGGTCATTCTGACGCACATGCAGGGCGAACCCGGCACCATGCAGCAGGCACCACGCTACGACGATGTGGTCGGCGAGGTCATGGCGTTTTTCGATCAGCGCATGGCGGCCTGCCGGCGGGCTGGCATCGCCGACGATCGCGTGCTGCTCGATCCCGGGTTTGGTTTTGGCAAGACCGCCGCGCACAATCTGGCGCTGCTGCGGGCCCTGCCGCGTTTTGCGCACTTTCGGCGTCCATTGGCAGTGGGTTTGTCGCGTAAATCGCTGATCGGCGATCTCACCGGCGCGCCGGTAGCCAGCCGTCTGGGCGGCAGCATTGCGCTGGCCGTGTTGGCGGCCGAGCGCGGTGCGCGCCTGCTGCGCGTACACGACGTCGAATGCACCATACAAGCACTGGCAATACTGGATGCTGTGCAAGCCACGGGGGGCGGTGCGAGTACCGTGTGAGCGCTGCTCGCCGTTTGCCGCCGCAGAGCCGGCGGATCGAATTTCAGGGAGGCTGGGTGGCTGAACGACGTTATTTCGGCACCGACGGTGTGCGCGGCACGGTCGGGACTGGTTTTTTTACGCCCGACTTCGTGCTGCGCCTGGGTTGGGCGCTCGGCACCGTGTTGCGCCGTGAAGGTCGCGGCACGGTGGTGGTTGGCAAGGACACCCGCGTGTCGGGCTACATGCTCGAGTCGGCGCTCGAAGCGGGCCTGTCGGCGGCCGGCATGGATTGCCTGTTGCTGGGGCCGATGCCCACCCCGGCGGTCGCTTATCTGACGCGCACGTTTCACGCGCGTGCCGGGGTCGTGATCAGCGCTTCCCACAATCCGTACCCCGACAACGGTATCAAGCTGTTTTCGGGACACGGCGAGAAACTGCCGGACGCGGTCGAGGCCGAGATAGAGCGCTGTCTGGACCAGCCGCTGACCGTGGTGGCGGCTACCGAGATCGGCAAGGCGCGGCGCGCCGTCGACGCCGGCGGGCGTTACATCGAGTATTGCAAGCGTGCTTTGGCCGACGGCCTGGACCTGCAGGGGGTGAGGATCGTCGTCGACGCGGCCAACGGTGCGGCGTATCAGGTGGCGCCGGCGGTGTTTCGGGAACTCGGCGCCACGGTGACCGCCATCGGCGTCGCTCCGGACGGTTTCAACATCAACCTCGACTGCGGCTCGACGGCTCCCGCGGCTTTGCAGTACGAAGTACGCCGGCAGGGGGCGGATCTGGGGGTGGCCTTGGACGGCGATGCCGACCGCGTGATCCTCGTCGACGCTGCCGGTGAGTTGGTCGATGGCGACGAGATCCTCGGCATTTTGGCCCTAGCACGTCACGAAGCCGGCACCTTGGGTGGCGGGGTGGTCGGCACGCAGATGAGCAATTTCGGCCTCGAGCAGGCCCTGACCGACCGCGGCATCACATTTGTGCGCGCCAAGGTGGGTGACCGCTACGTGATGGAGCAGCTGCGTGCGCGCGGTTGGCTGCTGGGCGGGGAGACCTCCGGGCATGTGCTGTGCCTGGATCGCACAACCACCGGCGACGGCCTGGTGACGGCGCTGCAGGTGTTGTCGGTGATGCGCGCCCGGCGGCGGCCGCTGGCCGACTTGAAGCGCTTCATGCACAAGTACCCACAGCGTTTGCTGAACGTGCCACTGTCGCCGGGATACACGCCCGACGATAGCCCGTCGGTGCGGCAGGCGGTGGCGGCAGCACAGGCGCAGCTGGCCGGTCGCGGACGGGTTCTGCTGCGCAAGTCCGGCACGGAGCCGTTGGTGCGCGTGATGGTGGAGGGGGCCGATGCGCGGGAGGTCGAGGTTGTGTGTCAACAGATCGCAGACGCCGTGACTGAAGATATGAAAAGTTTTTAGGAAAAAAGGAACTACATACACTTTTTGACTCATTGGATTGGCATGCGGCGCGCTGTGATGGCGCAGCCGGGGCGATCATGACGGGGGAGGGTGACTCCCCGCCCGCCGCTGCCGTTTGATTCCCGCCACTCGTGCCGCTAACATCCGCGGCCTTCTCCGAAGCTCGGCCGAAGAGTTTTCATGGCGCGTACGTTGGTCGTCGGTAACTGGAAGATGCACGGCAGTCGGCAGATGGTGGCCGAGTCGTTGGCGGTGCTGTCTGCGGCTGCGCCGGACTTGGCCGGTGTCGGCGTGGCAGTTTGTCCGCCGTTTCCCTATTTGCAGCAAGCGGCCGCTTTGCTTGCCGGCGGGCCGGTGCGGCTGGGGGCGCAGAATCTCGCGGTCGAGCCGTCCGGCGCGTTCACCGGCGAGGTGTCCGGGCCGATGCTGCGCGACGTCGGCTGTCACTACGTCATCGTCGGCCATTCCGAGCGTCGGGCACTGTTCGGCGAGGATGACCGCCTGGTGGCACAGAAGTTTCGCGCCGCGCATCTCGCCGGGCTGCAGCCGATCCTGTGCGTGGGCGAATTGCTGGCGCAGCGCGAGGCGGGCGACACCGAGCGCGTCATCGCGTCCCAGCTCGACGCCGTGCTGGCCCTGTGCGGGGACCAGGCCTTGGCTGATGCCGTGATCGCCTACGAGCCGGTCTGGGCGATCGGAACCGGCAAGGTCGCCACGCCCGAGCAGGCGCAGGCCGTGCACCGCTTCATCCGCCAGCGTGTGGGGCGGGGCGACGCGACGCCGACGATCCTGTACGGCGGCAGCGTCAAGCCCGACAATGCGGCGGGCCTGTTCGCCCAGGGCGATGTCGACGGCGGGCTGATCGGCGGGGCCAGCTTGGTGCCCGAACAGTTCCTTTCAATCTGCAGGGCGGCGCTTTCATAATGATCGTAGTGTTGTTGGTGGTGCATCTGCTGATCTGCCTGGCGCTGGTCGGGCTGGTGTTGATTCAGCAGGGGCAGGGTGCCGATGCCGGCGCTGCGTTTGGCAGCGGCGCGTCGGCAACGGTCTTCGGCAGCCGTGGCGCTGGCTCGTTTCTGACCCGGCTGACCAGTGCGCTGGGCGCTGCGCTGTTTCTGACCAGTCTGGTGTTGGCGTATTTGGGGGCGCATGCCGGCGGTCCGGCCAGCGTTACTGATAAAATGCCGCCAGTTGAGCCGGCGCCAGTCGCGCCGGCGCAGCCCAGCCAGCCTGCGGCCCCGTCGCCGCCGCCGGCAGCGCCCGCTGAATGATTTAGCCGATGTGGTGGAATTGGTAGACACGCCATCTTGAGGGGGTGGTGACGCAAGTCGTGTCGGTTCGAGTCCGACCATCGGCACCAGGTGAGGGGCGCGCTGATTAGGCGTGGGCGCCCCGTTTGGGGCGGGATGCCCCGGCTTGAATCGAGGGCGCATCGCCCTTGATTCACGATTGGCGGCGAGCAGGGCAACCCTAGGTAGGGATGTGCCTGCGGTCTTGAAATGAACGCCCGGCCGCCGCGGGCGTGTGCAGATGTTCCAACAATAACCTGCTGCCGCGAGCCAAGGATCAGGACTACTGAGCATGTTGCTGCAATACCTGCCCATCGCGCTTTTGCTGGCGGTCGGCGTGGCCATCGGTGCCATTGCCATCTTGGCCGGCCGTTTCATCGGCCCACATCGCCCAGACCCACAGAAAGTGTCGCCCTACGAGTGCGGCTTCGAGGCGTTCGAGGACGCGCGCATGAAATTCGATGTGCGCTATTACCTGGTTGCCATCCTGTTCATCATTTTCGACCTCGAGGTCGCGTTTCTGTTTCCGTGGGCGGTCGGGCTCAAGCAGGGGCTGGTCGGCGGTTTCGGGTTCGCGGCCATGATGCTGTTCCTGGGTCTGCTGGTGGTCGGTTTCATCTACGAGTGGAAGAAAGGGGCGCTCGAATGGGAGTAGAAGCACTCGGCGAGCGGGGGTTCCTCACCACCACCGTTGACCAGGTCGTCAACTGGAGCAAGACCGGCTCGCTGTGGCCAGTGACGTTCGGACTGGCCTGCTGCGCGGTCGAGATGATGCAGGCCGGCGCGTCGCGGTACGACCTCGACCGGTTCGGCATCATCTTTCGGCCGAGCCCGCGCCAATCGGATCTGATGATCGTGGCCGGCACGCTGGTCAACAAGATGGCGCCGGCACTGCGCAAGGTGTATGACCAGATGGCCGAGCCACGTTGGGTGTTGTCGATGGGATCCTGTGCCAACGGTGGCGGTTACTACCACTATTCCTACGCGGTGGTACGCGGCTGCGATCGCATCGTGCCGGTCGACGTGTACGTGCCGGGCTGCCCCCCGACCGCCGAGGCGCTGCTGTTCGGGCTGATCCAGCTGCAGAACAAGATTCGTCGCACGCACACCATTGCACGTTGAGCCATGAGCACGCGGGCTGAACAGTTGGAGGCGGTGCTGCGCGAGCAGCTGGGTGACCGCTCGGTCAGTGTGGTGGTCGGCGTCGCCGATCAGGTTACCGTGCAGCTGAGCGCGAATGACGTGCCCGAGGTGTGTCGTGCGCTGCGCGATCGGCCGCAATTGGGCTTCGATCAGCTGATCGACGTCTGTGGCGTCGACTACGCGGAGTTTCCGGACACGTCGCCGGCGCGCTTTGCCGTCGTGTATCACCTGCTGTCGACCACGTTGAACTGGCGGCTGCGTGTGCGGGCCTTTCTAGACGACGAATTCCCGCTGGTGGCGTCGGTGGTCGACGTGTGGCCGGTGGCCAACTGGTTCGAACGCGAGGCGTTCGACCTGTTCGGCATCGTCTTCGACGGTCATCCAGACCTGCGGCGCATCCTCACCGATTACGGTTTCCTCGGCCATCCGCTGCGTAAGGATTTTCCCCTCAACGGCGAGGTGGAGATGCGCTACGACCCCGAGCAGGGGCGGGTGATCTACGAGCCGGTGAGCATCGAGAACCGCATCAGCGTGCCGCGCGTGCGGCGCGACGATTTTCGCTACGAGCACCCGGCCGGGTAGGGCGACATGGCCGAGATACGCAACTACACGATGAACTTCGGACCGCAGCATCCGGCGGCCCACGGCGTGCTGCGCCTGGTGCTGGAGATGGACGGCGAGGTGGTGCAGCGCGCCGACCCGCACGTGGGGCTGTTGCACCGCGGCACCGAGAAGCTGGCCGAGACCAAGCCGTACAACCACTCCATCGGCTACATGGACCGGCTCGACTACGTGTCCATGATGTGCAACGAGCACGCGTATGTGCTGGCCATCGAGAAGCTGCTCGGCATCCAGCCACCGAAGCGGGCGCAGTACATCCGCGTGATGTTCGACGAGATCACGCGCATCCTGAATCACCTCATGTGGCTCGGCGCGCACGCGCTGGACATGGGCGCCATGACGGTGTTCCTGTACTGCTTTCGCGAGCGCGAGGACCTGATGGACTGCTACGAGGCGGTCTCCGGCGCCCGCATGCACGCGACCTACTATCGCCCGGGCGGCGTGTACCGCGATCTGCCGGACAGCATGCCCCGCTACGAGCCGTCCAAGTGGCACGACGAGAAGGCCGTCAGGGCCATGAACCGTGACCGCGAGGGTTCGCTGCTGGATTTCATCGAGGCCTTCACCGAACGGTTTCCCGGCTGCGTCGACGACTACGAGTCACTGCTCACCGACAACCGCATCTGGAAACAGCGCACCGTCGGTATTGGCGTGGTGAGTGGTGAGCGGGCGCGCGAGCTCGGCTTCAGCGGTCCCATGCTGCGCGGGTCGGGGGTGGCTTGGGACCTGCGCCGTACACAGCCGTACGAGGTCTACGACGAGCTGGATTTCCAGGTGCCGGTGGGCGTCAACGGTGATTGTTACGACCGGTATCTGGTGCGCGTAGCCGAGATGCGTCAGAGCAACCGCATCATCCGCCAGTGCGTGGACTGGCTGCGCGCCAACCCGGGGCCGGTGATGCTGGCCGACCACAAGATCACGCCGCCGCCGCGCACCGAGATGAAGGCCGACATGGAGGCCCTCATCCATCACTTCAAGCTGTTCACCGAAGGCTACGCTGTGCCACAGGGCGAGGTGTACTCGGCGGTGGAGGCGCCCAAGGGAGAGTTCGGCGTATACCTGATCTCCGACGGCTCCAACAAGCCGTATCGGGTCAAGCTGCGCGCGCCGGGTTTTGCCCACCTGTCGGCCATCGACGAGATGGTGCGCGGGCACATGCTGGCTGATCTGGTGGCCATCATCGCCACCCTGGACATCGTGTTTGGCGAGATCGACCGATGAGCGAGCCGTACCGGGGCGTTTTGTCCGAGCATGCCCGTCACGAAATCGATCACTGGCTGACCAAGTTTCCGCCCAATCAGAAGCGTTCGGCGGTGCTGGCGGCGCTGCGCGCCGTGCAGCACGACAATCACGGCTACCTGACGGTCGAGCTCATGGACGCGGTGGCCGAGTATCTGGAACTGGCGCCGATCGACGTCTACGAGGTGGCCAGCTTTTATTCGATGTTCGAGACCAAGCCGGTCGGCCGGCACTCGATCTCGGTGTGCACCAACATCTCGTGCATGCTGCGCGGCGCCGACGAAATCGTGGCGCACGTCGAGCGCAAGCTCGGCGTGAAGCTCGGTGAGAGCACACCGGATGGCAAGTTTTATCTGAAGCCCGAGGAAGAGTGTCTGGCCGGCTGCTGCGGCGCGCCGATGATGCAGGTGGATCACGTCTACCACGAGCACCTGACGCCGCAGCGCGTCGACCAGATCCTCGACGCCCTGGATTGACCCATGACGGCCGAAGTCAAAGTCTGTTACGCGACGCTCGGCGAGCCCGAGCCGTGGTCGTTCGACACCTACACGCGGCTTGGTGGTTACAGTGCCTGGCGGCGCATCCTGGCGGGTGAACTCACGCCCGATCAGGTGATCGACGAGGTCAAGGCATCGGGGCTGCGCGGCCGCGGTGGTGCAGGTTTCCCGACCGGGCTCAAGTGGTCGTTCATGCCGCGCAATGCACCCGGTCAGAAATACCTCGTCTGTAACGCCGACGAGTCCGAACCTGGCACCTGCAAGGATCGCGACATCATCCGTTTCAACCCCCACGCGCTGGTGGAGGGCATGGCCATCGGCGGTTTTGCCATGGGCGCCACGGTCGGCTACGTCTACATGCGTGGCGAGTGGATGGACGAGGTGTTCCGGCGCTTCGAGACGGCGCTCAAGGAGGCCTATGCCGCCGGATTGCTCGGTCGCAACATTCAGGGCTCGGGAATCGATTTCGACCTCTACGGCACGCTCGGCGCCGGCGCCTACATCTGTGGCGAGGAGACCGCCCTGCTGGAGTCGCTGGAAGGCAAGAAGGGCCTGCCGCGCTTCAAGCCGCCGTTCCCGGCCGCGGTGGGTCTATACGGCCGGCCGACCACCATCAATAACGTGGAATCGATGGCCTCGGTGCCGACCATCCTGCGCAACGGGGCGGCGTGGTTCGCCGCCCTGGGCGTAGAGAAAGCCGGCGGCAGCAAGATATTTTCGGTCTCCGGGCACGTCGAGAAGCCAGGCAACTACGAGATTCGCCTGGGCACGCCATTCAAGGACCTGCTGGCGCTGGCCGGCGGCGTCTGGAAGGGCAGGCAACTGAAGGCGGTCATTCCCGGCGGCTCGTCGGTGCCGGTGCTGCCCGCGCAGGCCATGTTGGAGGCCAACATGGATTACGACTCGATCGCCAAGGCGGGTTCGCTGCTGGGATCGGGGGCGGTGATCGTGATGGACGAGACCACCGACATGGTGCGTGTGTTGCAGCGCATCTCGCGCTTTTACTTTGCCGAATCCTGCGGGCAGTGCACGCCGTGCCGCGAGGGCACCGGCTGGTTGTACCGGGTGGTGACGCGCATCGTGGAAGGGCAGGGCCGGCCGGAAGACCTCGAATTGCTGGAATCGGTGGCCGGCAACATCGCCGGTCGCACCATCTGCGCGCTGGGGGATGCCGCTGCTATGCCGGTGCAGGGCATGCTGCGACATTTCCGGCATGAGTTTGCCTACTACATCGAGCACAAGCGCAGCCTGGTCGCGGACCGGCTGGGCGTGGCCGCCTGAGCGGTCGCTGGAAGAGCCCCATGAGCGACGATCTGCTGAACATCGAGATCAACGGCATCGCGCTGCAGGCGCGCAAGGGCCAGATGATCATTCAGGCCGCCGATGCGGCCGGCATCACCATTCCGCGTTTCTGCTACCACGAAAAGCTGAGCGTGGCGGCCAATTGCCGCATGTGTTTGGTCGAAGTCGAAAAAATGCCCAAGACGGTGCCAGCCTGCGCCACGCCGCTCGCCGACGGCATGAAGGTGTTCACCAAGTCACCGAAGGCGTTGCAGTCGCAGCGCGCGGTGATGGAATTCCTGCTCATCAACCACCCGCTGGACTGTCCCATCTGCGACGAGGGCGGCGAGTGTCAGCTGCAGGACACGGCGCTCGGCTTCGGCAACCCGCAGTCGCGCTACAGCGAAGCCAAGCGCGCGGTGGCCAGCAAGGACATCGGTCCGCTCATCCAGACCGAGATGACACGCTGCATCCACTGCACGCGCTGCGTGCGTTTCGGCGAGGAGGTCGCCGGCGTCAAGGAATTGGGTGCCACCGGGCGTGGCGAGTTCACGCGTATCGGCACCTACATCGAACGTACGGTGGAGTCGGAGCTGTCCGGTAACGTCATCGACCTGTGTCCGGTCGGCGCGCTCACCAGCAAGCCGTACCGCTTCACCGCCCGCGCCTGGGAGCTTGCCCGCCGGCCGGGCGTGAGCCCGCATGATTGCGTGGGCAGCAACATCGAGATCGACGTCGCGCACGGCGTGGTCAAGCGCTTTTTGCCGCTGGCCAACGAGGCGGTCAACGAGATCTGGCTGTCCGATCGGGATCGTTTCTCGTATCTCGGCTTGCGTAGCGCCGATCGCTTGCAACGCCCGCTGTTGCGCAAAGGTGGGCGCTGGGAAGAGGTGTCCTGGCAGGAGGCGCTCGCGGCGGCCGCCGAGGGGCTGCAGTCGGTACTCAAGGAGTACGGGCCGGCGCAGCTCGGCGCGCTGCTGGCACCGACCCTGACCTGCGAAGAGCTGTATCTCGGGCAAAAGTTGCTGCGCGGCTTGGGGTCGCACAACGTCGATCATCGTCTGCGGCAGGTCGATTTCAGTGCCGACGCGGTCGCACCGCGGCAGCCCACATTGCCGCCGATCGCGAGTCTGGAGCAGGTGCCTGCCTTCCTGCTGGTGGGCAGCAACCTGCGCAAGGATCAGCCGTTGCTGAACACGCGCCTTCGCAAGGCGGTGGTCAAGCATGGTGCCAGCGCGTTTGCGCTGGCCAGCTACGACTACGCGTTCAATTACCCGCTGCGTGGGCGCACGGTGTGCGCGCCGCAGGCCATGGTGGGCGAACTGGCCGGAATCGCCGTGGCGCTGCTGGACGGGCAAGTCGTTCCAGCGGCCTGGTCAGGGCGACTGGCGGGCGTGTCGGCGACACCTTGGCAGCGCGAGGTGGCGAGCGCCCTGAAGGCGCAGCCTGGCTCGTTGATTCTTCTTGGTGATCAATCGGTTGCGAGCCCTTATTACGGTGCTTTGCGAGCCCTTGGCGGTCTGATAGCCGAGCAAACGCGCGGCGTATTGGCAGAAACTAGTCCGGGCGGCAACGGGGCCGGGGCGTGGCTCAGCGGTGCCGTGCCGCACCGGCGTGCCGGCGGGGCGCGGCTCGAGCAACCCGGGCTGCATGCGGCGGCCATGCTGGAGCAGCATTTGCGGGCATACCTGCTGGCCGGATTCGAGCCCGAGTTCGACTGCGCCGACCCCGCCGCGGCGCTCGCGGCGCTGTCGGCGGCGCAGTTGGTGGTGGTGCTGACGCCGTTCGTGACCGACGCGATGCGTGAATACGCCGACGTCATCCTGCCGATGGCGGCGTTCACCGAGACCGGCGGCAGCTTCGTCAACGGCGAGGGGCGCTGGCAGAGTTTCGAGGGAGCGCTCAAGCCGGCCGGCGAGGCGCGACCGGGCTGGAAGATCCTGCGCGTGCTCGGCAACCTACTGGACCTGCCCGGCTTCGACTACGACGACGTGGCGGCCGTACGCAGCGAATTGCAGGCGGCCATCGAAGCGGTGGAATTCGCGGTGTCGGCTACCGAGCCGGCCGAGCTGCGCTGGCCCGAATCGGCGGCCGGCCTGGTCCGCGTCGGCGACTGGCCCTGTTACCGCAGTGACGCGCTGGTGCGGCGGGCCGGTGCGCTGCAATTGCGTGCCGATGTGCCGAAGGCAGCGGTATATCTGAGCGAAGCGGATTGCCGGCAGCTCGGTTTCGCGGCCGGTGATCGGCTGCGCGTGCGCCAGGGAGGGGCGGTGGTGGAGCTGCCGTTGGTGGTCGACGCGCGCGTCGCCGACGGCACGGCCTACATCCCGTCCGGCATCGACGGCGTGCAGGCGCTCGGTGCGGCCTACGGTTCCCTGATGCTGGAGCGGGTGTGATGATGGAACGGCTCATGCTCCTGTGGCAGGCGCTGCCCGAACCACTGCAACTGCTGCTGTGGAACCTGCTCAAAATCGCCGTGGTCATCGTGCCGCTGCTGGTGTCGGTTGCGTGGCTGACGTATTTCGAGCGCAAGGTGATCGGCTATATGCAGTTGCGCATCGGCCCCAATCGGGTCGGGCCGCGCGGCTGGCTGCAGCCGATTGCCGATGCGCTCAAGCTGCTGACCAAGGAAGTGGTGGTGCCGGTGCGCGCCAACCGGTTCCTCTTTTATCTCGCCCCGGTGCTGGTGATCGGGCCGGCGCTAGGCGCCTGGGCGGTGGTGCCATTCGGTGAGGGGCTGGCCATCGCCGACATCGACGTCGGCCTGCTGTATGTGCTGGCGATCACATCGATGGGCGTGTACGGCGTGATCCTGGCCGGCTGGGCGTCGAATTCGCGTTATGCGTTCCTGGGGGCGATGCGTTCGGCGGCGCAGATCGTGGCCTACGAGATAGCGATGGGATTTTCCATCGTGGTGGTGCTGGTGGGGGCGGGTAGCCTGAACCTGCAAAAAATCGTGCTGGCGCAAGGCGGCAACCTGTTGACTTGGTTTTGGCTGCCGATGCTGCCGGTGGCCGTGATCTATTTCGTATCGGCGGTTGCCGAGACCAATCGGGCCCCCTTTGATGTCGCCGAGGGCGAATCCGAGATCGTTGCCGGCTTTCATGTCGAATATTCCGGCATGACGTTCGCTGTGTTCTTTCTGGCCGAATACGCCAACATGATCCTGGTGTCGACGCTGGCCACCATCATGTTTTTGGGCGGTTGGCTGTCGCCGTTCCAGGGCATTCCAGTGCTCGAGGGTGCGTTTGCGTGGGTGCCGGCACCATTATGGTTGATCGCCAAGGTGGCGTTTCTGCTGTTCTGTTTCTTGTGGTTCCGGGCCACGTTCCCGCGCTATCGCTACGACCAGATCATGCGCCTGGGCTGGAAGGTGTTCATCCCCATTACCATCGTCTGGTTAGTGGTGGTGGCAACGGCGGTGCTGTATCGCCTGCCGCCGTGGTTCAACTGAAGGGGCATGACATGAACCGCGTTGCCCAATATCTGAAAAGCCTCTTGCTGCTCGAACTGCTGTCCGGGCTCGGCGTGACTCTGCGTCACTTGTTCAAGCCGAAGATCACGATCCAGTTCCCAGAAGAAAAAACCCCCGTGTCGCCGCGGTTTCGCGGGCTGCACGCGCTGCGCCGTTACCCGAACGGCGAAGAGCGCTGCATCGCCTGCAAGCTGTGTGAGGCGGTATGCCCGGCGCTTGCCATCACGATCGAGTCCGAGCCGCGGGCGGACGGTACCCGCCGCACCACGCGCTACGACATCGATATGTTCAAGTGCATCTACTGCGGGTTCTGCGAAGAAGCCTGCCCGGTCGATTCCATCGTGCTCACGCGCTTCAACCATTTTCATATGGAAGAGAATACCGAGCGCGTGTACGACAAGGCGATGCTGCTGGCGATCGGTGATCGCATGGAGGCGCAGATTGCCGCCGACCGTGTCGCCGACGCTCCTTACCGCTGATATCGCTGATCCCCACCATAACGCTGGCCGAGACCGTCATGGGTACCGAGAAGCTCGTTTTTTATCTATTGTCCGCAATCCTGGTGTTTGCGGCCGGCATGGTGGTCAGTGTCCGCAATGCGGTACAGGCGGTGCTGTTCCTGGTGCTGGCGTTCTTCACCTGCGCCGGCCTGTGGTTGATTCTTGAGGCGGAATTCCTCGCCATCGCCCTGGTATTGGTGTACGTGGGTGCGGTCATGGTGTTGTGGCTGTTCGTGGTCATGATGCTTGACATCCATCGCGCCGAGTTGCGAGAGGGTTTCGGCAACCACCTGCCGTTGGGTTTGGCGGTAACGCTGCTGATCGTGTTCGAGATGGTGCTGGTATATGGCACCGGACATCTCGACACCGCGCTCGCGCGTCCGCCGCAGACGACGGTTGCCGTCAGCAACGTGCAGGCCATCGCGTCTGTGTTGTACACGGATTATGCGTATCCATTTGAGATTGCGGCCGTGATCCTACTGATCGGCATGGTGGCGGCGATCGGGCTCACCTTCCGCGGCGTGCGCGCCAGCAAGTACGTGCCGCCATCGGCGCAGGTACACGCGAGCCCGCGCGGACGCATGCGGCTGCTCGATCTGCCACGTGGCGGCGCGCGCGACGATTCGGCTCAAGGCGGATAAGACGGCATGGTTACGCTCACCGATTACTTGGTGCTGGGCGCGATTTTGTTTGCGCTCGGCATGTTTGGCATTTTCATCAACCGCAAGAACATGATCATCCTTTTGATGTCGGTGGAATTGCTGTTGCTGGCGGTGAACATGAATTTCGTCGCCTTCTCGCATTTCCTGCATGACCTCGCCGGGCAGGTGTTCGTGTTTTTCGTGCTCACCGTGGCGGCGGCGGAATCGGCCATTGGTCTCGCCATCATCGTGGTGCTGTTCCGCAACCGGGCGTCGATCAACGTCCAGGATCTCGACCAGTTGAAGGGCTGAGCGATGGAAAAGCTGACCTTGCTTTGCCTGGGCGTGGTGCTGGCGCCGCTGGCAGGCGCCGTCATCGCCGGCCTCGGTGGGCGCGTGATCGGGCGCTCTGGCGCGCACACCGTCACCATACTCGGGGTGGCGATTTCGTTCGTATTGTCGTGTTACGTGTTCGCAGCACTGATGGCCGGCAAGGCCGCCGGCGGCGAATACGTGCTCAACACCGATCTGTATACCTGGCTGCATAGCGGGCCGCTGAAGGTATCGGTTGGATTTCTGATCGACGAATTGACCGCCACCATGATGTTGGTGGTGACCTTCGTGTCCCTGATGGTGCACGTCTACACCATCGGCTACATGCACGACGATCCCGGTTATCAGCGCTTTTTCAGTTACATCAGCCTGTTTACCTTTGCCATGCTGATGCTGGTGACGGCCAACAACTTCCTGCAGCTGTTTTTCGGCTGGGAGGGCGTGGGCCTGGTGTCTTACTTGCTGATCGGCTTCTGGTACCAGAAGCCTTCGGCCACCTTCGCCAACCTGAAGGCGTTCCTGGTCAACCGGGTCGGCGATCTTGGCATGATGCTGGGCATCGCTGCCGTATTGGCGCTGTTCGGCAGCCTCGATTTCTCCACCATTTTCTCGCGCGCTCCAGAGATCACCGGCGAAACCTTGCAGGTGCTGCCCGGCCGCGAGTGGCCGGCGCTGACGGTGATCTGCGTGCTGCTGTTCATCGGTGCCATGGCCAAGTCTGCGCAGGTGCCGCTGCACGTGTGGTTGCCGGATTCGATGGAGGGTCCGACGCCGATATCGGCGCTGATCCATGCGGCGACGATGGTCACGGCGGGCATTTTCCTGGTGGCGCGGATGTCGCCGCTGTTCGAATTGTCCGAGACTGCGCTCAATTTCGTGCTGTTCATAGGCGCGGTGACGGCGTTCTTCATGGGGCTTCTCGGCCTGGTGCAGACCGACATCAAGCGCGTGGTGGCGTACTCGACGTTGTCGCAGCTGGGTTACATGACCGTGGCGCTGGGTGTGTCGGCCTACTCGGCGGCGATTTTCCACCTTGCGACGCATGCCTTTCTCAAAGCCTTGCTGTTCCTGGCGGCCGGGTCGGTGATCATTGGCCTGCACCATGAACAGGACATGCGCAAGATGGGTGGTTTGTGGAAGCACATGCCGATCACCGCGCTCACGGCCTGGATCGGCACGCTGGCTTTGGTCGGTTTCCCAGGCTTTTCAGGCTTTTATTCCAAGGATGCCATCATCGAGGCGGTCGCTTCGTCCACGCTGCCGGCCGCCGGCTTCGCGCATTTCGCCGTGCTGGGCGGGGTATTCGTGACCTCGCTGTATAGCTTTCGCCTGCTGTTCCTGGTATTCCATGGCAGCTCACGCGTGGATCATCACGCTGGCGAGCATTTGCATGAATCGCCCTTCGTGGTCACCGGCCCGCTGCTGCTGTTGGCGGTGCCATCGGTGCTGATCGGTGCGCCGCTGATCGAGCCGATGCTGTTCGGTGATTACTTCGGCAAGGCGATCGTGACGCTGCCGCAACACGCCACATTGGCCGAACTGGGCGAGCACTTCCACGGCGCGCTCGCCTTCGCCCTGCACGGTTTCATGGCGCCGCCATTCCTGCTGATGCTTGGCGGAGCTTTGACCGCCGCGGTGTTCTACCTGTGGTGTCCGACGTGGCCCGCGCGCGTGCAGGCCCGGTTTTCGTTGCTTCATCGAATTTTGGAGCGCAAATACTTTTTTGACGACATCAACCAAACAGTGTTCGCCGGAGGGCTGCGTGGCCTCGGCGGGCTGTTGTGGCGCGTGGGCGATGTCGCGTTGATCGATGGCCTGGCGGTCAACGGTACGGCGCGCACGGTTGGACGATTGGCGGCAGTGCTGCGGCATATGCAGACCGGTTATCTCTACCATTACGCGTTTGCCATGATCATCGGCTTGGCGGCATTGCTAAGCCTGATTTGGTACGTGAGTTTCTGAGCCCGTCATGAGCCAAACCATGCCCCTGTTGAGCCTCGCCATCTGGACACCCATCGCCGGCGCGGTGCTGGTCTGGTTGCTGGCGGGTGATCGCCGCCCGGCGCGTGCGCGCACGTTGGCGCTGCTGATCTCGCTGCTCGAATTCGCCATCACGGTGCCGCTGTATACCGGCTTTGATGCGTCCAGCGGCGGGTTGCAGTTCGTCGAGCGCTTGCCGTGGGTGGAATCGTTCGCGATCTATTACCACCTTGGCATCGACGGTATCGCGCTGCCGTTCATCCTGTTGACCAGCTTTGTCACTGTTTTGGTGGTGGCAATGGCGCGCGTGTCGGTCGACAAGCAGCTCAGCCAGTACCTTGGCGCCTTCCTGGTCATGGAAGGGCTGATGATCGGGCTGTTCTGCGCCGTGGACGCAATGCTGTTTTACGTGTTCTGGGAAGCCATGCTGATCCCGATGTTCATCATCATCGGTATTTGGGGTGGTCCCAATCGCGTCTATGCGACGCTCAAGTTTTTTCTCTACACCTTCCTCGGCTCGGTGCTGCTGCTGGTCGCGCTCATTTACCTGCACCTGAAAACCGGCAGTTTCAGTCTGCTGGATTTTCAGCGGGTTGGACTCGATTTGCCGACGCAGAAGTTGCTGTTCCTGGCGTTCCTAGCGGCGTTCGCCGTCAAGATACCCATGTGGCCGGTGCACACCTGGTTGCCGGACGCGCACGTGGAGGCGCCTACCGGTGGTTCGGTGGTGCTGGCGGCGATCATGCTCAAGATGGGCGGCTACGGTTTCCTGCGTCTGTCATTGCCCATCGCACCGGATGCCAGCATGGCGTTGTCGGGGCTCCTGATCGCGCTGTCGCTGATCGCCATCGTGTATATCGGTGCGGTCGCGTTGGTGCAACAGGACATGAAAAAGCTGATCGCCTATTCGTCCATTTCGCACATGGGGTTCGTCACCCTGGGCACCTTTCTATTCACGGTGCAGGGCATCGAGGGTGGCATCGTGCAAATGGTTTCGCATGGTTTCATTTCTGCGGCCATGTTCTTGTGCGTCGGGGTGATGTACGACCGGGTGCATAGTCGGCAGATCGCCGATTATGGCGGGGTGGCCAATAGCATGCCGGTCTTTGCGGCGTTCATGATGCTGTTCGCCATGGCCAATTCCGGGTTGCCGGGGACGTCGGGCTTCGTTGGCGAGTTCATGGTCATCTTGGCCGCATTCCCCAAGGGGTTCTGGATCGCGTTGCTGGCCGGCACCAGCCTGGTGCTCGGTGCCGCCTACAACCTGTGGATGTACAAGCGGGTCATTTTTGGCGCAGTCGCCAACGCCAAGGTCGCCGCGCTGCAAGACCTCAAGACCGAAGAGTTCGTGGTGCTGGGTCTGCTGGCGGTGGCGGTGCTTGCCATGGGTGTGTGGCCGAATCCGCTGGTCGACGTCACCCATGCGTCGGTGGATGCATTGCTCGCGCACCTGCAGCGCGGCAAGCTCGGACTGTAAGCAGGCCCTTCGGTATACGGCGTCTGAAACCATGGAATTCACTCTCCCCGATTTGTCTGTGGCGCTGCCGGAGCTGGTTTTGCTGGCGATGGCCTGCGTCGTCCTGCTGGTGGATCTGTTCTGCCCGGGACGGGACCGGACCAATACCTACGTGGTCTCGCAGCTGTCGCTGCTGGCTGCCTTGGCGGCCCAAGTGCAGTGCTTTCGCGGTCCGGCGGTCAGTTTCAGCGGGCACTACGCGGTCGACGCCGTGGCAGTGGTGGTCAAGGTGATGGCCCTGCTGATCATGTTCGGGGTACTGCTGTATGGGCGCGATTACTTGCGCCAGCGCGCGCTGCTGACCGGCGAGTTCCTGGTGCTGTCGCTGTTCGCCACGTTGGGTGTGCTGGTCATGGCCAGCGCTGGCAGCCTGCTGGTGTTGTACCTCGGGCTCGAGGTGCTGTCGCTGTCGTCTTATGCGTTGGTCGGCTTACATCGTGACAACGGTCTGGCCAGTGAGGCGGCGATCAAGTATTTCTTTCTGGGCGCCATGGCGTCGGGCTTGCTGCTGTACGGCATGTCGCTGCTTTACGGCGTGACCACCTCGCTCGATCTGGCGACCGTCGGTCAGGTGGTGGGTGAGCATGCGCGGGCGGGCAACTTCAGCGCGCTGTTGGGGCTTGCGCTCGCCATGCTGGTGGCGGGGCTGGGTTTCAAGCTCGGCATCGCCCCGTTTCACATGTGGCTGCCGGACGTCTACCACGGTGCACCAACCGCCGTGACGGCATTTCTGACCTCGGTCAGCAAGTTCGCGGCGTTCGTGTTGGTGCTCAAATTGCTCGCCGGCGCCGCAGCGGCGCTTGCCGTGCAGTGGCAGCAGATGCTGATCGTACTTACCGTGCTGTCGCTGGCGGTTGGCAATCTGATCGCCATCGCGCAGGTGAATCTCAAGCGCATGCTGGCGTACTCCACCGTGTCGCACATGGGCTTTTTCCTGCTCGGCGTGTTGTCCAACAGCGAGGGCGGCATGGCGGCCGCACTGTTTTACATGGTCACCTACGCCCTGACCGGGGTGGCAGCGTTTGGCATGATCATGCTGCTGAGCCGCGCCGGCTTCGAGGCGGAGCGCATCGAGGATTTCCGGGGCCTGAACCGCCGCTCGCCGTGGCTGGCGCTGGTCATGATGGTGATCCTGTTCTCGCTGGCCGGCGTGCCGCCCACGGTCGGGTTCTATGCCAAGCTCGGCGTGATCCGCGCCGTGATGCAGCACGACCTGTTGTGGCTCGCCATCATCGCCGTGATCTTTTCGGTGATCGGTGCTTTTTATTATCTGCGCGTCATCAAGGCCATGTACTTCGACGCGCCGGAGGAGCAGCCGGCCATTGCCGCGGCGCTGGATGTGCGGGTCATGATGGGTGTGAATGGGCTGCTGGTGTTGGGGTTAGGTGTGTTTCCGGCACCCCTGCTGGCGCTGTGTCAGGCGGTGTTTTAGTCGGCGGCCGTACCTTGGCTTGCTATTTCGGGCGAGCTTCCGTATGATGCACAGCTCGGTTGCGGGGTGGAGCAGTCCGGTAGCTCGTCGGGCTCATAACCCGAAGGTCGTAGGTTCAAATCCTGCCCCCGCTACCAACCCATGCAGGGCCCGGTCCAAAAGACCGGGCCTTTTGCGTTTCTGGAAGTCGATCGGCCCGGGTTGCCGCGGGCGTGTCCCATCGCGGCTGGACTCGGTCACAGAATCAAATGCAAGCGGGTTGCGCGTCCCGCCAATGGGAGTGGAGCCGGGCTTGCCAGGCCAGCGGCGCTTGGTGTGCCCGCGGTCGATGCCAGCGCACGAACGCGGGAGTGCGGTTCGTCGCGGGCCAACCTGCAGCGTGCCAGCCAGCAGCGCTTGGCGGTTTCGAGGGCGGTCGGATCGGGTCCGTTGATGGCCAACGCCTCGAGACAGTGTTCGACCGCATCCTGGCACTGTCTGACCCGCCCGGCGGGCGCCTGAACGTGCACTGCGATCATCCCGGCGTCGGTGTATAGCAGCGGTGCGACCGACCACGCATAGGCGAGCCCGTGGTGGCGTAGGCTGTCGCCGAGTGCAGTTTCCAACAGCAGGGCTGTCAGCTGCCAACGCACGCCTTGCTTTGGATCGAACGGCAGGCAGGGGAGGGCCCACAGCAATTCGGCCGGTCGATCTTCCCGTAGAGCGCCGTAGCGGCCGGGTACGAAGCGCGGAGGGCGCTGCGGCGGCGGTTGGCCTGGCGGCAGGTCGGCCAGCTGGGCGAAGGCGGCCCTCACCGCCGTGTAATCGAAGGCGCCCGTAACGGCCACTTGGAGTCGTGCGCCCACGCAATGTCGCGACCACAGGACCGACAGCGCCGCCGGGTCGACGGTGGGCGTATCGGCTGCCTGCAGTGGCCGGCCCAGGGGGTGGGCCGGCCAGGCAAGGCGAATCAGAGCGTCCAGCGGCGAGGTCTGCCCCATAAAGGTGCGTTCGGCGGCGATCATGCCCTGCTCGAGGGCCAGATCGATGGCGTCGAAGGCCGGCTGACACAGGCAGCTCGCCAGCAGGGCGGCCAGTTCGGGCACGCGCGACGCGGGGGCACGGCCAAGCAGGCCGAAGTATTCACGCCCGGTCTCGGCATTGACCTCGCCGCCCAGACGCGCGATGCGCTGCGCCAGCGCCTGCGGTGAGAGCGTTGCGGTGCGCCGCAGCAGCAGGTGCTCGAGCAAATGCAGCCGACCGACGGCGTGTTCGGGTTCATCGCGCGAACCGCCGCGAAGCAGCAGCGCAATGGCGGCCGAAGCGGCCTGTGGCCGGGCTTCGAAACGGATGCGCGCGCCGTTGCTCAGGTGAATGTCGGTAACGGTCAGAAGGTCTGGCACTAGAGTTGCATCTTGCTGGGTGCGTCTAGGGTTCCGATCCGGCCGTGCCGGGTGACTGGTCCGAGAGAGGCAGCCCGCCGTTCGCGGCGGGTACACGGCGGGACAAAAGCCCGGGAGATGTTAGCTGCGCTGGGGTCCTCGGCGGCTGGCATTTCTGCCCGTCGGCTCCGGCGCTTCCACCACAGGGAGCGCACCATGCATCGCTTGACCTCGCTGTTGATCGCCGCCGCCCTCACGCTGGGCCTGGTCGGCCCGGCCGAAGCGGCCGCCAAGAAGGACTTTCGCGTCGCCTGGTCCATCTACGTCGGCTGGATGCCGTGGGGCTACGCGGCAGACGCCGGCATCGTCAAGAAATGGGCCGACAAGTACGGCATCACGCTCGACGTGGTGCAGATCAACGACTACATCGAGTCCATCAACCAGTACACGGCCGGCGCCTTCGACGGCTGCGTGATGACCAACATGGACGCGCTGACCATCCCGGCCGCGGGCGGCGTGGACTCGACGGCGCTGATCGTCGGTGACTTCTCGAACGGCAACGACGGCGTGGTGCTGAAGGGCGCGACGGACCTGAAGGCCATCAAGGGCCGCAAGGTCAACCTCGTCGAGCTGTCCGTGTCGCACTACTTGCTCGCGCGCGGGCTTGAGAGCGTCGGCCTCAAGGAATCCGATATCACCGTGGTGAACACCGGCGACGCCGACATCGTGGCCGCCGCGGCGGCGCCGGATGTGAGCGCAATCGTCACGTGGAACCCGCAGCTCGCTGCCGTGTCAGCGCTGCCGGACGCGCACGTGGTGTTCGACTCGGCCGACATTCCGGGCGAGATCATCGACCTGATGGTGGTCAACAGCGGCACGCTCGCCGACAACCCGGCGCTCGGCAAGGCGCTGACCGGCATCTGGTACGAGACCGTCGCGCTGATGGCCGCGGACACGCCGGAAGGCAAGGCGGCGCGGGACGCGATGGCCAAGGCGTCGGGGACCGATCTTGCCGGCTTCGAGAGCCAGCTCGCCACGACCAGGATGTTCTACGCGCCGGCCGATGCGGCCGCGTTTGCGCGCGATCCGGCGCTCGAACGCACCATGGATCTGGTGCGCCAGTTCTCGTTCTCGCACGGCCTGCTGGGCGAGGGCGCGAAGAGCGCCGACGCGGTCGGCATCGGCTTCCCCGGCGGCGGCACGCTGGGCGATTCCGCCAACGTGAAGCTGCGCTTCACCGACACCTGGATGCAGCAGGCGGCGGACGGCAAGCTCTGATCCGGCGGCCGACGGGCACCGCGCCATGACGCGCCTGGTCAACCGCCACCCTAGCCGCGCGAGCGCGCTGGTGCTGGGAATGCTGCCGCTCGCGCTGCTGGCGCTGGC
>NZ_JAQVGQ010000157.1 GCF_028696615.1 Immundisolibacter sp.
GCGCTCGCGCTCGGTGCGGATGGCGCGCTGCGCCTCAGCGACGGCCGCGTCAGCCTGCGCGGCGCGGCACTCACCGACGCCGCCGCCGCACCGCTGGCCGAGGTGGGCGAGCTTCGCGTCGAGGACCTCGCCGTCGATCTCGCCGCCCGGCGCCTGGCGGTGGGCGGCATCCGCGGACGCGACAACTGGCTGGCGCTGACGCGCGCCGCAGATGGGCGGCTCAACCTGCAGGCACTGACCGCGCCGGCCGGCGCTGCGCCGCCTTCCGCACCTGCGCCGGCGGCCGCGGCCTGGCAGGTCACACTCGGCGAGCTCGCGCTCACCGGCCAGCGCCTCAGCGTGCGCGACGACACCGTGCAGCCGGCGCTGCAGCAGGACATCACGCTCGACGAGCTGCGCATCGGCGCGCTTGGCGCACCCGAAGCGGTGCCGGTGCACCTGAGCGCACGCCTGGGCGACGCCGGCTCGCTGCTGGTCGACGGCCAGGCACGGCTGCCGGCCGGCCCGGCGGACCTCAAGCTCACCGCCGAGGGCCTGCCGCTCGCGCCGCTCATGCCGTATCTGCCGGACCTTGGCCCGCTCGCGCTGCGCAGCGGCACGGCGGCCGCCGACGGCCGGCTCACGCTCGCCGACACCGGCCCCGAGTTCCGCGGCCAACTGACACTGTCGCGGGTCGAGCTGTGGGATACCGGGCGCGACGAGTCGCTGCTGTCCTGGCGCACGCTGCGCGTGGACGATGTCGCCGCCAGCGCGCGCGGCGTCACCTCCAGCAAGGTGTGGATCAACCGCCCGGCGCTGCGCGTGGTGATCACCGAGGACCGCCAGAGCAACCTCGCCCGCTTCGGGCCGCGCGCGGTGGCGCCGGTGAGCGCCGCGCCGGCGCCCAAGCCGGCCGGCCCCGCGCCGACGCCGATGCGCTTTGCCATCGACACCGTGCGCGTCAGCCGCGGCACGCTCGACGTCGAGGACCACAGCCTCACGCCGCATTTCGCGGTCAGCATCCAGCAGCTCAAGGGCGACGTCACCGGTCTTGCCAGCGATGCTAAAAAACCGGCGCGCCTCGCCCTCACCGGGCGCATCGACCAGTACGCGCCGGCGTCGGCGGAGGGCAGCTTCACCGTGGCGGTGCCGCGCCGGGCGGCGTTCAAGCTGTCGTTCACCGGCGTCGAGATGGCCACGTTTGCGCCATACGTGGGCAAGTTCGCCGGTTACCGCATCGAGCGGGGCACGCTCGACGTCGACCTCGACTACCGCATCGACGGTCCGCAGGTGGTCGGCGACAACCGGATCATCCTGAACCGCCTGGTGCTCGGTGAGCGCGTCGACAGCCCGGACGCGCTGGACCTGCCGCTGACGCTGGCGCTGGCCGTGCTCAAGGACTCGCGCGGCGTGATCGACGTGGCGCTGCCGGTGCGCGGCGACCTTTCCAACCCGCAGTTCGACTACGGCGCCCTGATCGGCAAGGCCGTCAGGGAGCTGCTGGTCAAGGCCGTCAAGGCGCCGTTCAGCCTGCTGGCGAACCTGGTCGGCGGCAAAGAGGAAGACCTGCGCACGGTGGTGTTCGCGCCGGGCGCCAGCACGCTGGCGGCGCCGCAGCTCGAAGCGCTGCAGAAAGTGGCCAAGGCGCTGATCGCCCGCCCGCAGCTCGCCATCGAGATCCGCCCGGTGGCCGACCAGAACGACGCCCGCGCGCTGGCCGAGCGTGCGCTGGCGGCCGCGCTCGGCCAGACCGGCGGCGGCGACAGCGACGACGGCGACTGGGTGGACAAACTGTCGGCGCTGTACGAGCAACGCTTCGGCAGCCCGCCGCCGCCGGTACCGCCGCCGGCCGGCACCACGCCGAGCAGGCAGGAACAGCGCGCCGCCGCCGCCCGCGCCGGGCGCGAACGGCTGCTGGCCGCCATGGCGCCGGATGCCGCCGCGCTGCGCGCACTGGCACTGACGCGCGGCGAGGCCATCCGCGCCGCGCTGGTGGACAATGGCGTGCCGGTCGGGCGCCTGGCCATCGTGCGGCCGGCCGAAGGCGCCGAGCTGCCGCCGTCCGGCGTGAGCGAGCTGGCGCTTCGCGGGTCGTGATGCAACGCGCCGAGCGCGCATCGACACAATCGACACGAGAGGAGAAACCCCATGACGATTCTGGTAACCGGCGGCTGCGGCCTGGTGGGCTCGTTTGCGGTGCGCGAGGCAGTCGCCCGCGGCGTGCCGGTGGCGGCCTTCGACCTGGCCCTCAAGACCGACCTGCTGGCCGACCTGCGTGACAAGGTGACGCTGGTGCAGGGCAACGTGCTGCACGCGCCGGACCTGTACCGGGCAGTGCGCGAGCTCGACGTGACGCGCATCCTGCACACGGCGAGCTTCCTCACCCCGGGCGCCTACGCGCGGCCCTACGCCAACGCCGAACTGACCGTCATGGGCACGCTCAACGTGCTCGAATGCGCGCGGGCGATGGGCCTCAAACGCGTCGCTTACGTGTCCACCGGCAAGACCGGCTGGACCGGCGCGGCGTTCTCGAAAACGCTGGACAGCGGCCGCTTCGACATCCCGGCCGACCCGTACGCCAGCGCCAAGGTCGGCGCCGAGCTGCTGGCCAACGACTACCGCCAGTTGTACGACCTCGACGTGCGCATCCTGCGCCTGGGCGGGCAGGTGTACGGGCCGGGCTTCGCCTTTGCGGGCGCCATCGGCCAGGGCCTGCAGCCGTTCATCGAAAAGCCTCTGCGCGGCGAGCCGGTGCGCTACGACCAGCCGGTGCTGGCGCACTCGGCGCCCATCATCCCCATGCTGTACGGGGCCGATGCCGGGCGCGGCTGCATGGCCGCCACGCTGGCCGCCGACCTGCCGCACGTGGTGTACGACATCAACGCGCCGATCGCCGTCACGCTGTATCAGCTCGTGCAGGAACTGAAGCGGCTGATACCAGGCGCCGACATCGAGGTGCCGCAAGCGCCGACCGAGGCCGGCCCGTTCAAGGCCGGGCCGATCGCGGCCGACCCGCGCGCCCGGGCCGACTTCGGCTACCGGCCCGAGTACGACCTCGAACGGGGCCTTCGCGAGTACATCGAGTTCCTGAAAACCGGTCGTTACCAGCCGGTGGCCTGAGAGCTTGTGAATTTTTCAAGCGCTCAGGCCGGCCAGGGATGGCCGGACGCGAAGCGAGCCCGTAAGGGCTTGATTCGCGGGAGCCCGTCCGGGCGTGTACCGGACGGGCGACGCAAGCAATGCGCAGGACGCGCATTTCTTCACAAACTCTGCTTGCGCCCATCAGGCGCGAAGCCCCATTTCGCGCAGCAGCGGCAGCACCTTGGCTCCGAAATAGTCGAGCTCCGGCAGGTAATCCAGCCAGGACAGCAGCAGGATGTCGACACCGATGTCGGCCAGTGCGCCGATGCCGCGCGCCACCTGCTCGGGCGTGCCGACCAGCGGATAACCGCCCCAACCGACGATGAAGCGCTCGGCGAGCGCCCGCGCCGCCTCGGGCGTCATCGATGCGCTCTGCACGCCGAACGTGGTCAGTAGGTTGTCGAGCGCCGCGTAGTCACCCTTCGCCACGATGTCGTCCCAAGCGGCGCGCGCCTCGGCCTCGCTGTCTCGGCACACCACGGCGGCCGAGGTCATGATGCCGATGTCGCGCCCGTAGCCGGCCGCCTTGGCGCGGATGTGGCCGATCAGCTCGCGGCCCTCGGCGAGCGTCGGCACTATGCAGAAGTTGACGTCCATCTCGCGCGCCGCGTAGTCGATGCCGGCCGGCGACACGCCGGCATTGATCAGCAGCGGATGGGGCTGCTGCACCGGCTTTGGCAGCAGATAGCCGCCGCGCACGCGGTAATACTCGCCGGTGTAGTCGAAATCCTGCTCCTGCCATAGGCGCTTGCACACGGTGATCCACTCGGTGGCACGCGCGTAGCGGTCGTCGTGCGGCAGTTGCTGCACGCCGAACATTTCCATCTCGGGCGTGAACCAGCCGCACACCACGTTGATGCCGAAGCGGCCATGGCTGATGCGGTCGATGGTGGCGGCCTGCTTGGCGGCGACGATGGGGTGCACGGTCGGCACGTGCGAGGTGGCAAAGATGTGGATACGCTCGGTCACCGCGGCGAGCGCTGCCGCCCAGGTGTAGACCTCGAGGCAGTCGCCGTTGAAGTCGGTCTGCCCGCCGAAACCCTTCCAGCGCCCGACCGGCACCAGAAGATCGAAACCCAGCGCCTCGGCGCGCCGGGCGAGCACCAGGTTCTGCTCCCAGGTGGGCCGGAACGAGGATTCCGCGCTGCTGATGGTGCAGCCATTGCTCACGTTGCTGCCGAAAATGCCGAGCTTGATGCGCTGGGCGGGATCGAACAGCCGATGGCCGGCGCGGCCGCTTGGAACTGCCATGACCTTTCTCCTCTCGCTGCATCACCGGTCGATACCTGCCGCCGGCGTTTCGGGCATTTTCTGCCAAGATTACGGCATGGGCCCGAACGTGTTCGCCGATCTGCCGACCGCGCCGCTGGCCGCCGAGCGCGTCGACGCGCTGCTGAACCGGCCGGGACTGCGCGTCGAGCGCATCGTGTCCACCGGCCAGGCGAGCCCGCCCGGCTTCTGGTACGACCAGGCCGACCACGAATGGGTGCTGCTGCTCGAGGGCGCGGCCCGGCTCACGCTCGACACGCCCGCCGGTCTGCGCGAAGTACGGCTCACCGCCGGCGACTGGCTCGAGCTGCCGGCGCATTGCCGGCACCGTGTCGAGGCCACGCAGGCCGAACCGCCCACGGTGTGGCTGACGATCTTCTGGCCAGCCGACTGATGCGCGTGCTGCTGCTGGCCGACACCCACGGCGTGCTCGACGCGCGCATCGCCGAACTGGCGCAGGACTGCGCGCTTGCCGTGCACGCCGGTGATGTCGGTGGCAGCGCCGTGCTCGATGCGCTCACCGCGGCCGCCGGGCAGGTGCTGGCAGTGCGCGGCAACAACGACGTGCCGCACAAATGGCGGGGCTCGCCGGCGGATCTGGCCGCGCTGCCGCTGACGCTGCAGATTCCGCTGCCGGGTGGTGTGCTGGCGGTGGAACACGGCGACCGCCACCCGGCCGGCCAGCGCCACCGCCGTCTGCGCGCGGCGTATCGGCGGGCGAGCGCCGTGCTGTACGGGCACAGTCACCGCCTGCTCGACGACCGCGCCGCGCATCCCTGGCTGCTCAACCCTGGCGCCGCCGGCCGCAGCCGCACCGGCGATGGGCCATCGTGTCTGCTGCTGCAGGCGCAGGCGGGCGGCTGGCAGGTCGACGCGTGGCGCTTTGCCAAACCGACCCGCTGACCGCACGCCGGCGCCGGCTGGCAAAATGGCGGCCCCGACATGGAACCCCTGCCCCGATGTGCCGCCTGATCGCTTGTTTGCTGATTGCCGCCACCGCCTTTGCGGCGCCGGCCCACGCCGCCCCCGAGCGCCTGCCGGACGACGTCCGCTTCACGGCAGTCGACGGCCGCACGCTCGACGCCAAGGCGCTGCGCGGGCGGCCGCTGCTGATCGTGTTCTGGGCCAGCACCTGCGCGCCGTGCATCGCCGAAATGCCCGATCTGGCTGCCCTCTACGACGACCTGCACCCCAAGGGCCTGGAGCTGATCGCGCTGGCCATGCCCTACGACCCGCCGAACCGGGTGCTGGCCGCGCGCGAGGTGCTGCAGCTGCCGTTTCCGGTGGCCATCGACGTCAACGCCACGCTGGTGCGCCGGCTCGGCGTGCCGCCGCAGACACCGCAGTTCCTGCTGGTGGATGGCGCCGGCAAGGTGGTGGCGGTGCACGACGGCGTCTGGCCGATCCACGAGCTGCGCGCGGCGCTGGCGCCGCTGCTCGGTAAAGGCTGATGGGAGGCTCCGGCATGCTGTGGCTGAAGGCGCTGCACGTGATCGCCATGGTGTGCTGGTTCGCCGGGCTGTTCTACCTGCCGCGGCTGTTCATCTACCACGTCGACTGCCCGGACGAAGCCGGCCGCCAACGCTTCGAGGTCATGGAGCGGCGCCTTTACCGCGCCATCATGACCCCGGCGGCGGTGGTCACCGTGCTGGCCGGCCTGGGACTTTTGGCGGGCTATGCCTGGGACATGTACGGCCGCGCCGGCTGGCTGCACGCCAAGCTGACGCTGGTGGCGCTGCTGGTGGTCTACCACTGGCTGTGCGGGCGCCATCGCCTCGCGCTGCGCGACGGCCGCAATACGCACGGCGCGCGCTACTTTCGCGTCTTCAACGAAATCCCGACGCTGATCCTGATCGCGGTGGTGTGTCTGACCATCGTCAAACCGTTCTGATCTGATCCGCTGCGCCACCGGGGCGGCCGCACCCTGGCAAGGGATTT
>NZ_JAQVGQ010000158.1 GCF_028696615.1 Immundisolibacter sp.
GCCCCATCACCTTCTTGGCGTACTTGTGGCCGAAGAACGACAGGTACGAGAAGGAATAATCGTTGAGCAGCGAAAAGTCATAGGTCTCGACGCTGCCGCCGCCCGGAATCCACACCGGCGGGTGCGGGCGCTGGGCGGTGCGCGGCCAGGTGTTCACGTAGCGCAGCTGGTTGTACTTGCCGTTCCAGGTGAACACCTCGTCCGTGGTCCAGGCCTTCATGACGAGGTCATGCGCCTCGTAATAGCGCTCGCGCATCTCGGACGGGTTGACGCCGTAGCAGTAGTTGGTGTCCATGGACGTGCCGACCGGGAAGCCGGCAATGAACTTGCCGCCCGACAGCACGTCCAGCATGGCCATCTCCTCGGCCACGCGGATCGGCGGGTTGTACAGCGCCAGGCTGTTGCCCAGCACCACCAGCGAGGTGGTGTCCGAATGGCGCACCTTGCGCGACAGGATGGACGCCATCAGGTTCGGCGACGGCATCAGGCCGTAGCCGTTGCTGTGGTGCTCGTTCACGCCGACCGCGTCGTAGCCCAGATCCACCGCCGTTTCCAGCGCGTCGAGATACTCGTGGTAGTACTGATGGCCCTTGCGCGGGTCGTACAACGTGCGCGGGATGCTCACCCACACGCTCGGGTAGCGCTTTTCGAAATCGGCCGGCAGGTCCTTGTAGGGCATCAGATTGAACGCGACGACTTTCATGTGGCCTCCGTTTCCCGCCGCAGACGAATTCTGAACGAACGACTGTATAGCAGAGCCAGCACCGCTTGCGCCAGTTTGGTGGCCGGCGACCGGCGGACCGATAATGCCGCCCCCTGTTTTGCCCGGACCACGCCGTGAGCTTCGCCCCGCTGCGCCTGAAAAAGAACGAAGACCGCCGCCTGCGCGCCGGCCACCTGTGGGTGTTCAGCAACGAGGTGGACATCGCCGCCACGCCGCTGACCGCCTTTGCCCCCGGGCAAATCGTGACGGTGGAAAGCGCCCGCGGCGCGGTGCTCGGCACCGCCTACGTGAACCCGCGCTCGCTGATCGCCGCCCGGCTGCTGTCGCGCCGCGTGCTGGACGGCGACGATGCCGTAGCGGCGCTGCTGCGCCGGCGTCTGGCCGATGCGCTCGCGCTGCGCCAGCGCCTGTACCGCACGCCGCACTACCGGCTGGTACACGCCGAAGGCGACGGCCTGCCGGGCCTGGTGGTGGACCGCTACGGCGAGCAGCTGGTGCTGCAGGTCAGCACCGCCGGCATGCAGCGCCTGCGTGATGCCGTCGTCGCCGCGCTGATGGAGCTGGTAAAACCGGCCGGCATCCTGGCGCGCAACGACGGCTTCGGGCGCGAGCTCGAGGGCCTGCCCACCGGCGAGGCCGAGGTGCTGCACGGCGAGGTGCCGGACTTCGGGCAGGTACTGGAAGGCGGACTCGAGTTTCGCGTGCCGCTACACGGCGGGCAGAAATCCGGCTGGTATTTCGACCAGCGGCCAAACCGCGAGCGCCTGCGGGCCTACGTCCAGGGCGCGCGGGTGCTGGACGGCTTCTGCTATGTCGGCGCCTGGGGCCTGCAGGCCGCCGCGGCCGGCGCCGCGCAGGTGTTGTGCGTGGATGCCTCCGCCGCGGCGCTGGCCTGCCTGTGTGATAACGCCACGCGCAACGGCCTCGCCGAGCGGGTGCAGTCCCAGCAGGGCGACGCCTTCGAGGTGCTGGGCGCGCTGCTCGAAGCCGGCGAGCGCTTCGACGTGGTGGCCATCGACCCGCCCGCGTTCATCAAGCGCAAGCGCGACGCCGATGCCGGCATGGAAGCCTATCTGCGCCTGAATCGCCTGGCCATGCAGCTGGTGGCGCCGGGCGGTTATCTGGTCAGCTCATCGTGCTCGCACCACCTGCCCGAAGCCGACTTTCGCGACCTGCTGCGCCGCGCGGCGCTGCCGCTCAACCGCCGCCTGCAGATGCTCGAGCGCGGCCACCAGGGACCCGACCATCCGCTGCTGCCAGCCATGCCGGAGGCGGATTACCTCAAGGTGGCGTTCTGCCGAGTGCTGTAGACATGTGATGCATATGATGGATCGGCGCTGCCGGCCATCGAGTACGCCAAAAACACCTCACGCCGCCGCGCCGGCAGGATGTCCCGCATGCAGAAAGCGCAGCACCGCGGCGCGCACGCGGGTGTAGACGTGGTCCTCGGCCAGCGCCAGACGATCACGCGGGCGCGGCAGCGGCACCGGTACGATCTCGCCGACGCGGGCATTCGGGCCGTTGGTGAGCATGACGACCTTGTCCGACAGCAGCACGGCTTCGTCCACGTCGTGGGTGACGATGATGACGGTCATGCCGAGCGTGGCCTGGATTTCCAGCAGCGAGTCCTGCAGCGAGGCGCGGGTAAGGGCGTCGAGCGCGCCGAAGGGCTCGTCCATCAGCAGCCCCTTCGGCTGCATGGCGAGCGCGCGGGCGATGCCGACGCGCTGGCGCATGCCGCCCGAGATTTCGCCGGGCTTGCGGTCGGCGGCGTGCGCCATGTGCACCTCGTCGAGGTGCTGCATGGTCCAGTCGTGGCGCTCGGCGCGGGTCTTGGTCTTGCCGAACACGCGGTCCACCGCCAGGCGCACGTTGTCGTAGGCGGACAGCCACGGCAGCAGCGCGTGGGTCTGGAACACCATGGCGCGGTCCGGGCCGGGCTCGGTGACCTCGCGGCCCTCCAGCGTCACGCCGCCGCGGCTGGCGCGGTTGAGGCCGGCGATCACGTTCAGCAGCGTCGACTTGCCGCAGCCGGAGTGGCCGATGAGCGCCACCACCTCGCCGCGCGCCACGTCGAAGCTCGCGCCCTCCAGCACGGTGAGCGGGCCCTTGGGGGTGTCGAAAGTGACGTCCACTTTCTCGACGGTGAGGAATCTCGATTCGTTCATCTGTGTGCTCCTGGGCAGAGGTCACGCGCGGGCCATGGCACAGGGATGCGCCACCGGCGGCAAGGCCGCGCCTTACCGCCGAAGGAAACCGAAAACCACGCTTTTCGGTTTCCGTGGGCTGGGCAGTCCGGGACGGACTGATTCAGCCCGTCCGAATCAAGGCAAGCGCCGCGCGATCAGCAACAGCGCCTGCTCCAGCAGCAGCCCCACGGCGCCGATGACGAAGATGGCGATCAGGATGTGTTCGACGTTGAGGTTGTTCCACTCGTCCCACACCCAAAAACCGATGCCGACGCCGCCGGTCAGCATCTCGGCGGCCACGATCACGAGCCACGCCACGCCCACCGACAGGCGCACGCCGGTCAGCACCTGCGGCAGGCTCGACGGCAGCAGGATGCGCCGGAACACCGTCCACTCGGACAGGCGCAGCACGCGCGCCACGTCGAGGTACTCGCGCGGCACCTGCTGCACGCCGGACGCGGTGTTGATGATCATCGGCCAGATGCTGCAAATGAAGATGGCAAAGATGGCCGACGGCTCCGCCGACTTGAACAGCAACAGCCCGATCGGCAGCCAGGCGAGCGGCGACACCGGCCGCAGCAGGCTGATGACCGGCCCCGCCGCGGCGCCGAGAAACCGGAAGCGGCCGATCGCAAACCCGACCGGGATGCCGACCAGCGCCGCGGCGCCAAAGCCGAGCCCGACGCGCTTCAGCGACGCCAGCACGTTCCAGCCGATGCCCTGGTCGTTCGGCGAGTTCCGGTAGAACGGGTCGCTGAACAGCTCGACGGCGGAGCCCCAGGTGGCACCCGGCCCCGGCAGGCGCGTGTTGGCGGCCAGCGCCGACCACAGCAGCACCAGCACCAGCAACCCGGCCAGCACCGCCACGGCGCGCTGGGCAAACGCCCGTGCGTGCGGGTTCGGCCCGCTGGCGCGCAGCCAGGCCGGGGCGGCGCGTGGCGCCGGCTGGTCGCTCGCCGCAGGCGGCGCGGCGTCGGTGGTCACGGGCGCGGGCGCCACAGGCTCGGTCGCGGTCATTGGCGCCTCCGGCGACGCGGCGGGAAAGGCAATCACGCTGACCATGGCTTACACCTTGAGGGCGAAGGATGCCGTGTAGGCGACCGGATCGGCGCCGTTCCAGACGGTGCCGTCGATCAGCGTCGAGCGGCGCAGCGTGTCCTTGGGCACCGCCACGCCCGCCGCGGCGGCGGCCTGCGCGTACACGTCGATGCGGTTCACGGCCTTGGCCACGGCCAGGTAATCCGGGTCCTTGTCCATCAGGCCCCAGCGGCGGTGCTGGGTGAGGAACCACATGCCGTCCGACAGCCACGGGTAGGTGACCTCGCCGTCGCGGAAAAAGCGCATCGGCTTCGCGTCCGTCCAGGTCTTGCCGAGGCCGTTGTCGTACTCGCCAAGAATGCGGCCCCGGATGATGTCCACCGGGCAGTTGACGTAGGACTTGGCGGCGATGGCGTCCGCCATCTCGGGGCGGTTTTCCTGCGCGTCGCACCAGCGGGCGGCGTCCAGCACGGCGGTGGTCAACGCACGGGCGGTGTTCGGGTACCGGGCCACGAACTCGGCCGTGGTGCCCAGCACCTTTTCGGGGTGATCGGGCCAGATGTCCTGCGAGGTGACGGCGGTGAAGCCGATGCCATCGGCAATCGCACGCGCGTTCCACGGCTCGCCCACGCAGAAGCCGTCCATGTTGCCGACGCGCATGTTGGCGACCATCTGCGGCGGCGGCACCACGATGTTCTTGACGTCCTTGAACGGGTGGATGCCGCTCACGGCCAGCCAGTAATACAGCCACATGGCGTGCGTGCCGGTGGGGAAGGTCTGCCCGAAGGTGTAGTCGCGCGCCTTGCCGTCCACCAGCTTTTTCAGCGCGGCGCCGTCGGTGACGCCGGCGGCCTTCAGATCATTCGAAAGCGTGATGGCCTGCCCGTTGTTGTTGAGCGTCATCAGCACCGCCATGTCCTTCTGCGGGCCGCGGGTGCCGAGCTGCACGCCGTAGACGAGGCCGTACAGCACGTGCGCGGCGTCGATCTCACCGTACATCAGCTTGTCGCGCACGGCGGCCCAGGAGGCTTCCTTGGTGGGCGTGATGCTGAGGCCATACTTCTTGTCGAAGCCCTTCAAGGCTGCCATCACGACCGGCGCGCAGTCGGTCAGCGGGATGAAGCCGATCTTGAGGTCGGGCTTCTCCGGCGCATCCGAGCCGGCCGCCCAGGCGGCGCTGCGGATCGGCGCCGGCACCAGGTTCAGCAGCGCCGCGGCGCCGGTGGTGGCGAGCGCGCCGCGCAGCAGGCTGCGGCGGGCGGGGTTGACCGGTGCCTCGGCAGTGGCCGGGCTGAGGTTTTTGTCGACGTCGTCCATGCGCGCGCTCCGTGAGTGTCCAAGTCAAAAAAAAGCCCACCGTCACGGCGTGTGACGGTGGGCTCCGTTGCCCCTGGCCGGCGCGCCGTCGCTGGCGCCCCGGGCCGGTGATGTGGGTTCCGGCGACGACCGCACTGCCGCCGCCGGAACTGGTTTCGTTAGAGCACGCGGCGTGCCAATCAGCCGCCGCACGCCAGCAATATCAACAGCGCGATCGGCAGCAGCAGCGACAGGCCCTGCCAGAACCGCAGCGGATTGCGGCCGTACGGCGGCTGGCGGCGCTGCGGCGCGGTGCCGGCGGCGCCCACGAACCCGGCTTCAAGATCGCTCACCAGGTCCGCGGCGTGGGCGTAGCGATCGTCGGCCTGCACCGCCGCGGCGCGCGCCAGCACCGCATCGAGCCAGGCTGGTCGATCGAGCTTGCCCCGCCAGGCCCGGATACCGGAGCCAAGAGAAAAAGGTGGCCCACACCCCGCTGGGCACCGACCACCCGCCGTCAAGAGGCGTCAGAGTCTGTGAAGAAATGCGCGTGCCGCGCATGTCTTGCGTCGCCCGTCCGGTACACGCCCGGACGGGCTCACGCGAGTCAGGCCTTGATTTGCAGCCACAGCCAGCCCTTGCTCACGTCGCTGGTGTCCGGCCGTCCGGCGACGAAGGCCGGCGCATCCGTGCTGTAGTCCGCATACTTCACGCCGACCGTGTATTTCTCGGCGAAGGTCTTGCTGAGCATCACGCCCCACTCGCTGCCGTAGTCGGTGCTGCCGGCGTCGGATTCGTAGCTGTCGTAGCGCACCAGCCAGTCGACCGCGAGACCCGGCACCGGGCCGCCGACGGTGACGTAGGTGTCCTTCAGGCCCGCCGCCGGCGTGCGCAGGAACTGATCGGCCCAGCCGTTGAAAGCATGCAGCGTGGCAAGCGGCGTCTGCAGGGCGCGGGTACCGTTCACGGCGCCGCCCTCCAGCAGCTCGCAGGCGACCTTGAAGTTCACCCCGAACAGGCGCATGCCGCCTTCGAGCAGGCCGTAGTCCAGATCAAAGTTGCCCGGG
>NZ_JAQVGQ010000159.1 GCF_028696615.1 Immundisolibacter sp.
GCCGCCTGGCCGGCGCTGTCCGGTGCCGTGCCGGCTGGCGACGCGCTGGCGGCGCTGCGCGCCGAGCTGCCGCAGCTCGAAACCGAGCTGCTGGTGCGCGTGCAGTGGCCGCCGTTCGACGAGCACGCCAACCCCTGGCCGGGGCGCATCGCGCTGTACCCGCCCGGCGTGCGCGAGAACGGCGGCCAGTACTCCCACGGCGCCTCTTGGCTGGTGGACGCGCTGGTGCTGCTGGCCCGCGAATGCGACGACCCGGCAATGGCGCGCGAGCTCGGCGCCACCGCCTGGCGGCTGTGGCAGAAGGTCTCGCCGCTCGGCCGCCACGCGCCCGAGCAGGCGGCGCGCTTTGGCCTTGCCCCGCACCAGCAGCCGGCCGATATTTACAGCGGCCTCGGTCACGAGGGCCGCGGCGGCTGGAGCTGGTACACCGGCGCCGCCGCGCGCATGCTGTGGGCGGCTTACGGCCTGCTGGGGCTCGAGCTGCAAAACGGTGAGCTGCGCACCGTCCCGCCGGCGGCCGGCGAGCTGCGCCCGCGGCGTCTTCTGTGGCGGGGGCGCGAGGTTCGTTGACGCGCCAAGCGGCAGGGGGAAGGCCCTCTGCCGGCCTTGCGGCCACCCTCCGCCGCTCGCGGGAGAGGGGAAAGCAACCCCCGCCGCGCCCGTTCCATTCCCCTCTCCCGCTTGCGGGAGAGGGGCAGGGGAGAGGGTCCCACCGCTTGCGGGAGAGGGGCAGGGGACAGGGCGCCGCGGCCGCGTCAGTCACCCAGAAACGACAGCCTGGGCGGCTGGTCGCTCTCCGGGCCGAATTCCTCACGCCGCGGCACGAACACGCTGACCAGTACCACCTCGTCGGTCAGGAACTCGCCGAGGTGTTCCTTGAAGGCCGGGATGAGGATGGTGTCGCCGGCGCGCAGGATGATGTCCTCGCCGTCGATGCGCAGCCGGCACTCGCCGGACAGCATGATGGTGACTTCCTCTTCGTGGCAGTTGAGCCGGGTCGGGATGTCGGCGGCCCGGCGCATCTTGTACAGCGCCACCGAGCAGCCCTGCCCGTGCAGGTGCTTGAACTCGAACCGGCCGGGGATCACCGCCTGCAGGCGGTCGTCGTCGTGGCGCAGCACGCGTGCGCGGTCGCTCATGGCCTTCTCCTGTCTGAAAAGTCTTTTTGTAATGCCGGTGAACGCCTGTTTACCACAGCCGGCTGGTGGTATCGTGCGCCGTTCGAGTGGCCCCCAAACGAGGAGCAATGCCATGGCCCCCTATACCCGCAGCGAAGCCAAAGCCTGGGCGCGCGCCCACATGATCAAGTCCACCAACGCCGTGCCGACGCCGTTCAAGGCCGACTTCAGCCTGGACCTGCCGATGCTGGCCGCGCACGTCGACCGCTGGGCGAACGAGGGCCTGTACGGTCTCATGACCGGCGGCAACACCGCCGAGGCCTGGAACATGACGCCCGCCGAGTGGTGGCAGTACAGCGAGACCGTGGCCAAGGCCAACCAGGGCCGCATGATGCTGACCTCGGTGATCCTCGATCCGTCGCCGTTCACGGTGCTGGAAAAGGCCCATCGCCTGGCCGAGCTCGGCTTTCACCTCATCGAGGTGATCAACCCGGTCATCCAGCTGCGCTCGGATGCCGACCTGTACGGCTTCTACAAGTATTTGTCCGACCACAGCCCGCTCGGCATCGTGCTGTACAACACGCCGACCGCCGGCGTGGTGCTGAATCACGGCCTGCTGAACCGCCTGGCCGACCTCGAAATGGTGGTCGGCATCAAGAACGGCCTGCTGAACCCGGCCGACACCATCGCGCTGCGCAAGCTGACCGGCGATCGCATGGTGGTCACCGAGCCGATGGAATCGTTCTATCTGTGGGATGCCATCGTGCACGGCGGGCAGTGCCTGTTCGGCACCTGCGAGTACGTCATGTTCGGCAAGCAGCGCGATACGCTGGTCCGATGCATGGAGCTCGCCAACGCCGGCAGGTTCGACGAGGCGCTGCCGCTGTACCGCCAGCTCGACCCGATCCGTGACCTCATGAACGACATCTTCGTCTGGAACATCGTGCGCAAGAACCAGTACTCGCTGGCGCCGATCAAGTACTGGTTCGAGCTGCTCGGCCAGCCGATGGGCCCGTGCCGCCCGCCGCTCGAGCCCTACGCCGACGAGGCGATGAAAAAGACCATCCGCGAGGGTCTGCTCAAGCACGGCGTGATCGACAGCGTGCCGGCCGCCGCTGCGGCCTGAGCCTTGCCGGTGCGGCGCGCGCGGCGCCGCACCGCTCTATCTGCGCGAGCTTCCATGCCCGGCGTCTGTGATCCCATCCTGAGCCCCGAGCGCGTGGCCGCCATGACGGCTGCCGGCCTGTGGCGCGACGAGCTGCTCACCGACCTGCTGGATGCGCTGGCCGATCGCCACCCCGATCGGCTCGCCGTGGTCGACCACAACAGCATGAGCGGCGTCGCCACGCGCCTGTCGTACCTGCAGTTGCAGCACCGCGTGGACCGCATGGCGCTGGGCCTGGTCGGCCTTGGCGTGCAGCCGGGCGACGTGGTGGCGTTTCAGCTGCCGAACTGGTGGCAGTTCATCGCGCTGCACCTGGCCTGCCTTCGCGTGGGGGCCGTCAGCAACCCGCTGATGCCGATCTTTCGCGAGCGCGAACTTCGCTTCATGCTCGACTTCGCCCGCGCCCGCCTCGTGGTGGTGCCGCGCAGCTTCCGCGGCCACGACTACCCTGCCATGCTGGCCGGCCTGCGCGGCCGGCTGCCGGCGCTCGAACACGTACTGGTGGTGGGCGGCGAGGGCGAAGACGGCTTCGAGCGCACGCTGCTCGAGACGCGCTGGGAGGACGATTTCGACCGCGAGACCGAATTCGCCCGCCGCCGGCCGGACCCGAACGACGTCATCCAGCTGCTCTACACCTCCGGCACCACAGGTCAACCCAAGGGCGTGATGCACACTTCCAACACGCTGCTGGCCGGCGTGCGGGCGTATGCGGACGGCATCGGCCTTTCCGGCGCGGACGTGTGCTTCATGGCCTCGCCGCTGGCGCACCAGACGGGCTTCATGTACGGCCTGATGCTGCCTGTCGTGCTCGGCACGCGCGTCGTGCTGCAGGACGTGTGGGACGCCGCGCGCGCCTGGGACACCATCCAGACCGAACGCGTCACCTTCTCCATGGGCGCCACGCCGTTTCTCGCCGACCTCACGAATGCTCCCAATGCGCCCGCACCGGCCGACTGCCGTCTGAAGCAGTTCGTCTGCGCCGGGGCGCCGATCCCGCGCGTGCTGGTGCAGAACGCCACCGAAAAGTTCGGCCTCGGCGTGATCGCCGCCTGGGGCATGAGCGAGTGCGGCGTGGTCACCATGACGCGCCCCGATGATGCGCCGGAAAAGGTGTTCGGCAGCGACGGCCGCGCCTTGCACGGCATGGCCGTGCGCGTGGTGGATGCGGCGGGCCAGCCGGTGCCGCCCGGCGCCGAGGGCACGCTCGAGACCCGCGGCAGTTGCCTGTTCGTGGGCTATTTGAAACGCCCGGACGCCTACGACGTCGACGCCGAGGGCTGGTTCGACACCGGCGATCTCGCGCGCATGGACGAAGGCGGCTACATCCGCATCACCGGCCGCGCCAAGGACATCATCATCCGCGGCGGCGAGAACATCCCGGTGGCGGAGGTCGAGGACCTGCTCTACCGCCACCCGGCGGTGCAGGATGCCGCCATCGTCGCCATGCCGGACGCGCGCCTGGGCGAGCGCGCCTGCGCGTTCGTCACGCTGAAACCGGGCGCCGCCTTCGACTTCGACACGCTGACCGCCTGGCTCGCCCAATCCGGCACCTCGCGCACCTACTGGCCGGAGCGGCTCGAAATCGTGCCCGAACTGCCGCGCACGGCCAGCGGCAAGATTCAGAAATTCGAGCTGCGCGAGCGGGCGCGGCACTTCGATTGACGTTGCCATGGCGCTGCGTGGGCGGGTCGGGGTCGCCCACGTGTCGTCAGCCATTGGCGAGGATGGCGAGCGAAATCGACAGCGTCATCAGGCCCGCGCCGCAGGCGCGCAGCAGGTACTGCCGGCGCGAGAGTCGTTCCATGCCCTCGAGGCCCGCCCGGGTGATCAGCCACACCATACCGACCGCGAACAGCCCGCGTGCGCTCTGCACGATGTTGACCATGGTGGCCACCTTGGCCAGCGCGAACGACAGCATCAGAAACACCCCGCCCAGCAGCTGTACCGAGCCGTATACCAGCAGCCCGCCGGCAAAGCGGCGGTTGATGCGCAAGCGACCCTTCAGCGTCACCGCCGCAACCGGCACCAGCAGCAGGGCGGACACCACGAACAGGTAAATCATCACCTCCAGCGTGCCGAAGCCGGCCCGGAACAGGCGTACCAGAAAAATGTCCGTCAGCGCATAGCAGAAGGTGGTGAACAGCATCAGCGCCAGCGCCCTGGGGTTGCCGTGCAGCTTGCCGTCGCCGAGCAGGAACATGCCCGCCATGGCGCCGATGCCGCCGGCGTACACCAGCGGGCCGTAGGTCTCGGCCAGGAACAGCGCCGACAGCCCGGCGATGAAGAAAATCTTCAGTCCGATCAGCGGCACCACGAACGAGGCATCGCCGATGCGGATGGCCCGCAGCAGCGCCACGTAGCCGAGCGCAAAGCAGCCGCCGGCGCCGAGCACGTCCAGCCAGGCGCCGGACGGATCGCGAAAGTGCACGAACGGCATCAGCGCGCCGCACAGCAGCCCGGTGCTGAACAGGCTGTAGAACGCCACCTGTTGCGGGCGGTCCGCCAGCACGTACAGCCGCTTGGAATACACGGAACTGAAGGCGTGGATGAGGGCGGCGAGCAGGGCTACCGGAATGTAGGTGTGCATGGGATTCCTCGTCAGTGCGCCGTGTCCACCCGCGGCGGTCGCGGGGCGACGGTCTTGGCGGATCGCGCGATTGGCCCGCCCGATCCGCACGCCATCCCCGGGCTTGCCAAAAAAGGCGGCCAGCTAGCCCGGCGGCGGGCCCAGCACCGCCGTGTGCAGTCCGAACTGCCCGCGCCGCCGGTCCTCGAAGTAATGCCGCAGCGTCTCGCGCACGCTGCGGAATGAAAGCTCCGGCCAGGGAATGTCGCCCTCGGCGAACAGCGCGACCTCCAGGCTTTCCTCGCCCGCCGCCCAGCGCGGTTCGCGCAGGCGGGCCAGGTACAGCATGTGCACCTGGCCGATGTGCGGCACGTCGATGAGGCTGAACAGCGGGCCGATGTCGACGTCTATGCAGGCTTCCTCGGCGGCTTCCCGTGCGGCGCCCTCGGCGGTGCCTTCGCCGAGTTCGAGAAAGCCGGCCGGCAGCGTCCAGCGGCCGTAGGCGGGCTCGATGGCGCGCCGGCACAGCAGGATGCGGTCTTCCCACTGCGGGATGCAGCCGACGACGAGGCGCGGGTTCTGGTAATGCACGGCATCGCAGGCGCTGCACACGTGGCGCGGGCGGTTGTCGCCGGCCGGCACGCGCAGCTCGACCGGCGCTCCGCACTGGCTGCAGTGGCGCATACGCTCAAAAGCCCATCAGGTTCCGGTAGCCCTGCCAGAAGCCGCGGATGGAGTTCTCGTCGGTGCCAGAAATATCGTACAGATTATCGGTTCCGTAGCCGCCCATCTCGACAAAGGACTGCTCGTTGCTGCCGTCCGAAATGGCGCGCTGGATGATCTCGCCGGCTTCGGCGTCCTCCATGGCGATCAGGCCGGCCGGGCCCAGCATGTTGGCCTGGCGCAGGCGGTGGGCGCGCATCTCCTCGCTGTCGTCGGCGTAGCCGAAGTAGGTCCAGTACAGCTCGAACTGGTCGACGGCGGTGGGGCGAATCTGCCTAACGGCCATGCCGTTTTGGATGTGCTGGAACACGCTGTTGGGGAACAGGGACTCGATGGTGATGCAGATGTCGTCGCCGCGCTCGTCGATGTAGCGCAGGAACTGCGGGGCCTCGAGCGCGTCCTGCCCGCCCTGGATGGCGCGTGTGGTGTTGGCCTTGTAGGTGTCCATGCTCTCCTTGCCGGACGGCTGCCACACCGTGAACAGGTTGTGATAGCGCGCCTCGTTCATCTCGATGGACACCTTTTGCGCCGGGCGGGCGATGCCGAAGGTGGGGTAGAACAGATGCAGCAGCATGGCGTGGTAGGAGTCGCGCGTGTTCTCGGCGTACAGCTTCCAGTTGGCGTGCACGTACTGGCGGCTGTAGCCGATGACCTCGATCGGCTTGGTCATGACCCGATCGA
>NZ_JAQVGQ010000160.1 GCF_028696615.1 Immundisolibacter sp.
GGGCGAATGGATTCGGCCAGCACCCGCGCCTTGGGCAGATAGTTGGCGGTGATGCTGGTAAAGGCGTGCACCCCCGCCATCAGCGCAGCCTCAGCCAGCGCAGGATGCGCCGCGACCAGCCCCAGACGCGGGAATTGGCGATCGCATCGAAGCGCGCCTGCAGATCGTCCAGTGCCGCGCGCATCTGTGTGGCTTCCTGCTCCAGCGCCGCGCAGCGCGGCAGCAGGCGCGCCACCTCGGCCTCGCGCTCGCGCACGAAGCGCTCGGCGTTGGCGAGCACATGGGCCAGTTCATCGGCGCGGCCACGGGTGGCGGCCAGCTCCTCGCGCAGCTGCGCGGCATCGCGCTCCCGGGCCTCGAGCTTGTCGACCAGCCAGGCGGCACGGGCATCGCGCTCGGCGATCAGCTCCTCCAGCACGGTGCCGCAGTCAGCCGGCAGGCGCCGGCCGCGCGCCCGGGTCAGATTGTCGCGCAGGCGCCGGGCCGGATCCGCGCGCAGAAAGGCCATCACCTGCTCGTGGTATTCGGGGTGCAGCCGGTTCATGACCTCCGTGCCTGCGGCCATCAGTCCCTCGCGCTCGGCGCCGAAGCTGATCGAACCCTCGTGGAACACGAACACGTCGGCGGCCAGCACGTTGCGCCAGCCGGCCTTGGCCGCACGCCTGCAGAAGTCGCATTCCTCGCCGTAGCCGCGCGCGAAATTGGCGATATCGAAGCCGCCCAGCGCCTGCCAGCAGGCGCGGCGCACGTACAGGCAGAAGCCCACGCCGGTGGGCAGATCGACCGCCTGCCCGGCATTGACGCGCGCGCACAGAGCGTCCAGCGCGGCCAGCGTCCAGCCGGCCGGCAGCGCGTTGACATCCAGCATGTTGGGGTAGCTGCAGATCGAGCCGTTGTTGGACAAGGGCGTGATGGTGCCGATGCGCGGGTCCGCCGCGGCGTGCGCCAGCAGCCGATCCAGCCAGTCACCCGCCACCTCGGTGTCGCTGTTGAGCAGCACCGCGTCGCGCTCCGGATGCAGCGCCATGGCGCGGTTGACGGTGGCGACGAAGCCCAAGTTCTGTGGATTGCGCAGCAATGTGATGCGGCCCGCCGCGGCCAGCTCGTCGAGCCAGGCCGACAGCTCCGGCTCCGGGCTGGCATCGTCGGTCACCACCAGCTCGAAAGCGGTACGGTTGGCGCTAGCGAGCACGGATTCGATGCAGCGGCGGGTCGGCGCCAGCCCCCGGTACACGGGGACCACGATATCGACCCCCAGGTTGTCCTCGCTCACCAGCCGGATTCCGCCAATGCCACACCGGGGCGCATTGTAGCCGCCACTGCGCGCTCCTGTCGGCGCGATCCCGGCTTCAGGGAACCGCCCGCGGCGACGCGGGCGCCGGTGCCGATGCGCGCACCAGGCCACCGCGCACCCGGGCGATCAGGGGCCGCTCCACCCAGTGCCAGGACAGCGCCGCCGCCAGCACCGTGGCGCCCAGGCAGGTCGGCAGCAGCCAGGGCAGTGCATAGCCTTCGAACGGCGCCGGGACAGCCTTCAACCAGCGCAGCATCGGGTTGTGCCAGAGGTAGATGCCGTAACTGACCGTGCCCAGATACCGCATCGGCCGATTGGCCAGCAGCCGGTGGAGCAGCGTCGAACCGCCGGCCGCACCGAGCACCACGGCCGCGACCGCAAGACAGAACGACGGCGTCCACAGAAACGTGATGGGGGCCAAGGTCCAGTAGGCGCGATAGCCGAAGTGCATCCAATACAGCAGCGCGCCGGCGACCGCGATCGCGGTCAACGCCACCAGCTCGCGGCAGCGCGGCGAGGCCGCCAGCCAGTCGGCCATGCCACCGCGGAAGATCACTGCCGCCGCCATGCCCAGGGCGAAGGAATCCAGCGAACCCGGCAATTGGTAACCCAGCTGAAAGCGTCCGGCGGGCGCTAGCTCCGCCGCCCACACCTGGATCGTCAGCCAGCGCCACAGCACCATCGCACCCAGGCCGACCGCGAGCACCAGCCACAGCCAGCGCCGATGTAGCAGGGGCGCCAACAGCGGCAGCGCCAGATAGAAGGAAAACTCGATCGGCAATGTCCACCAGACGTCATTGAGCATGGCCACGCCCAGTGGTTCGGGCAGGAACGCCATCCCCAAATACCCCGCCAGTTCGCCGAAACCACCGATCACCCAATGGCCATCGGCTTGCCAGGCGACGAGCAGCAGGATCAGCAGCTGCAGGTAATAACCAGGCAATACGCGTGCGCAGCGCCGCGCCAGGTAAGGCAGGGTGCGAGGCCGGGCGCGGCGGCCTGCGCACCAGTCGACATAAGGTAGCGCCAGCAGAAATCCGGACAGTACGAAAAACACCTGCACCCCGGCCCAGCCGATGCTGAAAACGGGCGTGAAATCCAGATTCCAGCCCGCCACCTCGAGGGTCATTCGCCGCGGCCCCGCCGCGCCCCAGACGTGGAACAACAGCACCCACAGGGCGGCGAAACCACGCAGCCCAGTCAGCGCCGCGATCTCGCCGTCGCGCAGCACGGGGCCGCCGGTCACGCTCGGCCTCCGCGCACCGGCATGGCATGGAGCAGCAGCTCGCAGAAGCCGATCCAGGCGCCGCCGTGTACCCACTCCTGAAAGCGCCGCTCGGCGGCGTGGCAGGGTGCCAGCTCGGCGGCACCGACGGCATAACCACAGCGTCCCATGATCTCGATGCCGAGGGGGCCCAGCGCGATGGGCTGGCCGCCGGCGGGCGGCGCACAACTCGAAACCCCGAGCAACGACAGCATCAGCCCGCGATAGCACAGGTGGCCGAAATCGAGGCCGTCGACCAGCTCCCACTCCAGATCGATAAACGTGCCGCGGTCGCCGGCCACCATCAGGTTGCGCGGCACCGCATCCACCAGGCGCCCGTCGAGTCGGGTGTCCCACGCCAGCGCCGCCCGCGGGATTCCAGCGTGACGGGCGAGGTGATCGAGCCAGGCGCCGAGCCAATCGGCGACCGCCGCCGCGGTCCAGCCGGGCTGGTTGAGGACTTCCAACAATCGCCCGTGCCAGAGCTGGCCGGGTGCGAACGCTGCCGCCTCCAGATGCTGGTGCAGAGGCACATCCGGCACCGGCGCGGCCGGATCGAGGCGCCGCGCCAAGACGCGCGCCGGCTGTGGTGGCCGACGCCGCCACCAGTGCCGCGCGCCGGGATCGGCGGCGTGGATGGCGATCCCCTTGGCAAACCCGGGGCGGCGCTCGGCGGCATAGTGGTGGGCCAGCGCCGGCACCGGCGGCAGCAGCCCGGGCGCTGTCGCCGCCGCCACCAGAAAGGAATTGGCCAGCTCGCCGCCAAGGCCGTTGCGCAGCACCGTGCGCCAGGCCTGTTCCAGCGAGAAATGCCAGGCCGGCGGCAACTGGGGGTCGGCGGTCACCGAGCCCGCCGCCAGCGGCGTCAGATCCAGGCCGTGAGCGCCGCTCACGGCGGCCTCGGACAAGACCGCGACCGGCAGCTTGTAATCGGGAAACGGATACCACCAGCGGATCGACGCCAGGCCCGCCGCTGCCAGCCGGGCGCCGAGTTCGGCGCGGCCGAAGGTCACCGCGCCGTCGGCGCGATAGCGATCCTCGATGCCGACCATGGGGGCGGCCTCGTGGTCCTCGGCGCAGCCGGCGAAGTATTTGAGGCCGAGCTGGTTCTCGATGGCCACCAGCAGCACCCCATCGGCACGCAGCAGGTGGCGCGCCCGCTCGAGCAGCGCCGCGACCGGGTCCGGTCCGGGATCATCCGCATACAGTTGCCGCGCGTATTCCAGCACGCCGATCAGGGTCACCACGTCGAAGCGTTCGGCGGGCGCGAAATCCTGCAGCCGGTCGGCCACCACAGCGACGTTTTCGAGCCCGGCGCAGCGCGCCGCTGCCACCGCCGCCCGCCGCGGGCTGCCCTCCAGCGCCAGCACCCGCGCCCCGCATTCGCCCAGATAGCGGGTGATGGCGCCGCAACCCGCCCCGACCTCCAGCACCGCGCGGCCGCGCAGCCAGTCCTCCAGCGGACGCAGCAGGTTGGCCCGGCGCGGGCTCAGGTGGTAGTGGGTCGGCCAGTCGCGAATGGCGGCGCGCAATGCGGGCGACAGCACGCTGCGATCGGCGGTGGCGCGCAGCAGCGCCAACAGTTCGGCCTCGACGTCCTCGCCGTCGGTGTAGGGGAATTCCACCCGCGCCGCGGCGGGCAGCCAGCAACCGGTGGCGGCATCCAGGGCGTAGCCCGCGGCGGCGAGCCACGGGAAGGCGGCGGTCATTTCTCGATCAGGTAATAGAGGCTGCCGCGATCCTCGGGACGCGGGTTGCCATCGAGGGTGTTGAACAGGGCGTCGACGATGCGCCAGCCACGGCTGCGGATCATGCGGTCGAAGGAGGCCCGCGAATAGCGGTTGCCCCAGCTCAGGCCCGGGGCGGGCTTTTCAAAATAATCCGGCTCGTCGCGCGCCAGGGAGACCACGGTTTGCACGATCAGGTAGTGGTTCGCCATCCGGTAAGAACGATCCAGCACGGCCTCCGGGTCGTCGACATGGTAGAGGCCGCCGACATTGGCCACCACATCCGCTCGCTCGGCGTCCGGGATCGCCTCCACCCGGGTGCGCCGAAATTCCGCCTGCCTCAGGCCGAGCAGCTCGCGCATGCGCTCGGCATTAGCCAGATGGCCCTCGCGGTCGTCGTCGTAGCCGGTCGCGCGGCTGGCGCCGAAATGCGCCGCCAGCAGGGTGTAGAAGCCGTCGGCGCAGAACAGCTCGGCGAAACTCAGGTCGCGCTGGCCGCGGCAGCGCAGGCGGGCGAAGGCCGTCAGCAGGTAGGCCGCGATCACCGGGGCCTTGGCCTGCTGGTTGGGCGCGTAGATGCCGGGCAGCTGCGCGGTGGGCATGCCCAGCCAGGCGAAATCGTGGTACAGGGGCCCGGGCGGTGTCGGCCGGTCATTCACTTTGCTGTCTCCCGTTGCCAAAATCGGCGGTCCGTGGATCGCCGCGGCGCTGTGTGCGCCTCGCCATGACGAGAAAAAAGCCCCGCGATGGCCGCTGTGCGGTCATTGCGAGCCCCGAAGGGGCGCCGCAATCCATTCTTTCCCTGCCGGCACCAACCGGCGCATCGGGCGCCCGTCAAACCCGCCGCGCCACCGCGTGCAGATTCGCCAATCCCACCGCGCCGGAGGCGTCGACCACCTCGAAATGCAGGCAGTCGTAGCGCCGGTCGAGGGGCACCACCTCGCCGCCCTCCTCGCAAGACACCCCGGCCGAGAGCAGATAGCCGCCGGCGCCCAGGTTCAGGTCGAGGGTAAAGGCGACGCAAACCTCCTCGCCGGCGGCCACCGCCAGCGGCTGCGGGTAGACCGCCGGGCTGCGCGTGCTGTTGCCGAACACGGTAACCCCATCCGGGGTCTTGATGAACAGTCCGAAGATGGCCCGCGCGCAGGCACGCTCGAAGGTGGCACGCAGCACCACCTCGACCGTCGCCCCCGACTCCAGGCTCACCCGGTGCCGGCTGTCGCCCGGCAGCCCGATGCGGATGTCCTGCAGCCGCGCACCGCCGTTGCCCCAGCGGTATTCGCTGGCGAAATAGCCGGTGCGCTGCTCGAGCGCCGCAATCCCCTGTTGGTCGTCGGCGGCGCCCGAAGCGGCGGCCGCGGGCTCGGTGGGCCGCGGCGCGACGCCGAGCATCAGCTCCAGATACTGGTTGCAGACCGCGCGCGGCTCGCCGTCGGCGATCAGCCGGCCGCCCTCCAGCAGCAGCGCACGATCGCAGTGGCGCACCACCTGCTCGGTGGAATGGGTGACCAGCAACACCGTGCGCCCGCGCCCGACCAGCTCCTCGAAGCGGCGGAAGCACTTGGCCTGAAACTGCACGTCGCCCACCGCCAGCGCCTCATCGATGATGAGGACGTCGGGGTCGACGCTGGCGGCCACCGCAAACGCCAGGCGCACGTACATGCCCGACGAATACAGCTTGACCGGCCGATCCAGGAAATCGCCGATGTCGGCGAAGGCCGCGATTTCCGGCAGCCGCGCCTCGATCTCGCGGTTCGACAGGCCGAGGATGGCGGCATTGATGCGCACGTTCTCCAGGCCGGTGAATTCCGGGTTGAAGCCGGCGCCCAGCTCCAGCAGCGCGGCCAGCCGGCCGCGGATCTGGAAGCTGCCGGCGCTCGGCTCGAGCACCCCG
>NZ_JAQVGQ010000161.1 GCF_028696615.1 Immundisolibacter sp.
CAGGGTTTGTGAAGAAATGCGCGTCCCGCGCATTTCTTGCGTCGCCCGTCCGGTACATGCCCGGACGGGCTCGCGCGAATCAAGCCCTCAAGGGCTCGATTCGCGTCCGGCCATCCCTGGCCGGCCTCGGCGCTTGAAACATTCACAAGCGCTCAGGCGACGACCTGCCAGGCGAGCTGCCCGCCGGCGCGCAGCGGCACCAGGCGCTGGTCGCCAAACGGCAGGCTGTCCGGCACCGGAACCGGCTCGCGGCGCAGCATCAGCGTGCCGGTGTTGCGCGGCAAGCCGTAGAAATCGGCGCCGTGGCGACTGGCGAAGGCGTCCAGTTTGTCGAGCGCGCCGGCCGCATCGAAGGCTTCGGCGTACAGCTCGATGCCGCCATGGGCGCTGTAGATACCGGCGCAGCCGCAGGCGCTCTCCTTGGCGGTTTGCGCATGCGGCGCGCTGTCGGTGCCCAGAAAGAACCTGGGATCACCCGAGATCGCCGCCGCCAGCACGGCGGCGCGGTGTTCCTCGCGCTTCAGGACCGGCAGGCAGTAGTGGTGTGGACGCAGACCGCCCTCGAACAGCGCGCCGCGGTTCAGCGACAGGTGCTGCGGGGTGATGCTGGCGGCCACGCCCGGGCGCGCCGCGCGCACGAATTCGACGCCCTCACGCGTGGTGACGTGCTCGAGCACCACGCGCAGCGCCGGGAAACGCGCCACCAGCGGCGCCAGATGGCGCTCGATGAACACCGCCTCGCGGTCGAACACATCGACCTTGGGATCGGTCACCTCGCCGTGCACCAGCAGCGGCAGGTCGATGTCCTGCATCACGTCCAGCTGCGGGTGGATCGCCTCGAGGCGATGCACGCCGGCGTCCGAATGGGTGGTGGCGCCGGCCGGGTAGAGCTTGACGCCCACGAGACCGGCCGCCTTGGCGGCGCGCAGTTCCGAAGCCGGCGTGGCTTCGGTGAGGTACAGCGTCAGCAAAGGCGTGAAATCCGCTCCCGTCGGCAGCGCCGCGCGGATGCGCTCGCCATAAGCCAGCGCCGCGGCCACGGTGGTGACCGGCGGGCGCAGGTTCGGCATCACCACCGCGCGGGCGAAGCGCCTGGCGCTGTCGGCGAGCACCGCGGCCAGCGCCGGGCCGTCGCGCAGGTGCAGGTGGCAGTCGTCGGGACGGGTGAGGGTCAGCGTGTCCATGGCGTATCGCTCGATCGAAACGCACATTATCCGCTGCGCGACGGGGCCTTCGGAAAAAGCCGCCGACGAACGCCAGCTATGGCGATTCACGGCCCGGCGCCGTGGGCGGGCCCGGCATCCGGTCCCGCCACAGCGCCCAATTCAGAGCTTGCCAGGGCCGCTGGTAAACTGCGCCGGCCGGGGCCACCCCCCGGTCGGCGTTCGGGTCGCGGCAGACACAGGGCCGGCGGCCCGCTCCGGTTGCCCAACCCTTCGCGGAGATCCTGCACATGAACAAACCGGACAGCGGCCTGCCCGGCGCCCCCGGCCGCCTCGGGCTCGACGTAGACCCGCTCGAGACGCGCGACTGGCTGGATGCGCTGCGCTCGCTCACGGCAGTGGAAGGCGAGGCGCGCGCCCGCTTCATCCTGGAGACCCTGCTCGACGAGGCGCGCAACCTGGGCATCGGCCTGCCGCAGGGCCTGCACACGGCGTACCTGAACACCATCCCGGCCGACCGCCAGCCACCCTACCCCGGCGATCTGCAGCTCGAAGGCCGCATCCGCGCCGCGCTGCGCTGGAACGCCATGATCATGGTGACGCGCGCCAACCGCGAATCGACCGAGCTCGGCGGCCACATCGCCAGCTACGCCTCGCTGGCCACCATCTACGAGGTCGGCTTCAACCATTTCTTCCATGCGCCGAGCGACGCCGGCGCCGGGGACCTGGTGTTCTTCCAGGGCCACAGCTCGCCCGGCATGTACGCGCGCGCCTTCCTGGAAGGCCGCTTGACCGAGCGGGACCTGAACAACTTCCGCCAGGAACTGGCCCCCGGCGGCGGCCTGTCGTCCTACCCGCACCCGTGGCTGATGCCGGAATTCTGGAGCCTGCCGACGGTGTCGATGGGTCTGGCGCCGATGATGGCCATCTACCAGGCGCGCTTCATGGCCTACCTGGACCGCCGGGGCCTGGCCAGCATGGACGACCGCAAGGTATATGCGTTCCTCGGCGACGGCGAGATGGACGAGCCCGAGTCGCGCGGCGCGCTGTCCGTTGCCGGGCGCGAGAAGCTCGACAACCTGATCTTCGTCGTCAACTGCAACCTGCAGCGCCTGGACGGTCCCGTGCGCGGCAACGGCAAGATCATCCAGGAGCTCGAAAGCGAATTCCGCGGCAACGGCTGGAACGTCATCAAGGTGATCTGGGGCTCGGAGTGGGACGAGCTGCTGGCCCGCGACCGCAGCGGCCTGCTGCGCAAGCGCATGGAAGAGGCCATCGACGGTGAGTACCAGGCCTACAAGGCGCGCGGCGGCAAATACACCCGCGAGCGCTTCTTCGGCAAATACCCCGAGCTGCTGCGCCTGGTCGAGCACCTGTCCGACGACGACATCTACCGCCTGCGCCGCGGCGGCCACGACCCGCTGAAAATCTACGCCGCCTTCGACGCCGCCGTACGCCACCGCGGCCAGCCGACGGTGATCCTGTTCAAGACCGTCAAGGGCTACGGCATGGGCAGCGCCGGCGAGGCGCAGAACATCACCCACCAGCAAAAGAAGATGACGGACGAGCAGATCCGCGCCTTCCGCGACCGCTTCAAATTGCCGATCCCGGACGAGCAGCTGGCGGCCCTGCCGTACTACAAACCCGCCGACGACAGCCCCGAAATGCAGTACCTGCACGCGCGGCGCCAGGCGCTGGGCGGCTATTTGCCGGTGCGCCGCCACAAGGCGCCGCCGCTGACGGTGCCGGCCCTGGACGCCTTCGAGAAGCTGCTCGAAGGCAGCGGCGAGCGCGACATCTCCACCACCATGGCCTTCGTGCGCATCCTGACGCAGCTTACCCGCGACCCGCACATCGGCCGGCACGTGGTGCCGATCGTGCCGGACGAGGCGCGCACCTTCGGCATGGAGGGCCTGTTCCGCCAGCTCGGCATCTACTCGCCGGAAGGCCAGCTGTACGAGCCCGAGGACGCCGGGCACTTCATGTTCTACCGCGAGGACAAGCAGGGCCAGATTCTGGAAGAAGGCATCAACGAGGCCGGCGCGTTCTGCTCGTGGATCGCCGCCGGCACCTCCTATGCCATGCACGGCGTGTCGATGATCCCCTTCTACATCTTCTATTCGATGTTCGGCTTCCAGCGCGTCGGCGACTTCGCCTGGGCGGCCGGCGACATGCGCACGCGCGGCTTTCTGATCGGCGGCACCGCCGGGCGCACCACGCTGGCCGGCGAGGGCCTGCAGCACCAGGACGGCCACAGCCACCTGCTGGCCTCGACCATCCCCAACTGCGTCGCCTACGACCCGGCCTACCTGTATGAGCTGGCCGTCATCATCCAGGACGGTATGCGGCGCATGTACGAGGCGGACGAGAGCGTCTACTACTACATCACGGTCGAGAACGAGAACTACGCCCACCCGCCCATGCCGGACGGCGCGCGCGACGGCATCCTGCGCGGCCTGTACCGCCTGCCGGGCGCCGAACCGAAGAAAACCCGCGGCAAGGCGTCGCCACGCGTGCAGCTGCTCGGCAGCGGCGCCATCCTGCGCGAGGCGCTGGCGGCGGCCGAGCTGCTGCAGGAGTTCGGCGTGCACGCCGACGTGTGGAGCGCCACCAGCTTCAACGAGCTGCGCCGTGACGGTCTTGCCGTGCAGCGCTGGAACCGCCTGCATCCCACCGCCACCCCGCGCAAGAGCCACGTCGAACGGTGCCTGGACGGCACCGCGGGGCCGGTCATCGCCGCCACCGACTACATGAAGGCCTACGCCGACCAGATCCGGCCCTGGGTGCGCGGCCGCTACGAGGTGCTCGGCACCGACGGCTTCGGGCGCAGTGACACGCGCCGGCGCCTGCGGCAGTTCTTCGAGGTCAGCCGCGAGCACATCGCCTATGCGGCACTGAAAGCGCTGGCCGACGAGGGCAGCGTGACAGTCAAGACCGTCACCGAGGCCGCCCAAAAGCTCGGCATAGACCCCGAGCGGCCCGATCCGGTCACCGTCTAAGGCGCAGGGAGCGACCACGAGCATGGAACAGAACCTCATCGTGCCGGCCCTGGCCGAGAACGTGCACGAGGCCGACGTGGCCGAAGTGAGCATCAAGCCCGGCGATGTCATCAACGCCGGCGACATCGTGCTGACGCTGGAAACCGACAAGGCGGCCATGGATCTGCCGGCCGAGTTCGGCGGCAAGGTGACCGCCGTGCGCGTCAAGCCCGGCCAGAAGGTAAAGGAGGGCGACGTGATCGCGGTGATCGAAACGGCCGCCGCGGACGCGCCCGAGGCCGACCAGGCGCCCGCCACTCCCGCGCCGGCCGAGCAGCCCGCGACCAAGGCCGAGTCGGCGCCGGAGGCCGAGCCGGCGGCGGCATACACAAAATCGGCGCCCGCCACCCTGCAACCCGTGCCGTGCCCGGAGCTTGGCGAAGGCAAGACGGCCGACGTGATCGAGCTGCAAGTCAAGGCCGGCGACACGGTGGCCGAGGGCGACCCGCTGCTCACCGTCGAGACCGAGAAGGCCGCCACCGAGCTGCCGGCGCCGTTTGCCGGCACGGTGCGCGAACTCAAGGTCAAGGTGGGCGACAAGCTCAAGACCGGCGACGTGGTGGCAATGATCGAAACCGCCGCCGGCGGCGCGCCCGTTGCCGCTGTCCCGGCAGCCGAGCCGGCCACGCCGCCCGCAGCGCCGAGCGCCGCAAGCGCACCGCTTCGGGCACCGAGCCCAGCGACACCCGAACCGGCGCCGGCCGGCGCCCTGCCACACGCCACGCCGTCCGTGCGGCGCTTTGCGCGCGAGCTGGGCGTCGACCTGTCGCGCGTGCCGGGCAGCGGGCGCAAGGGTCGCATCACCCAGGAAGACGTGCAGGCGTACGTCAAGGCCGTCATGCAGGGCACGGCGGCCAGCGGTGGCGGGCTCGCGCCGCTGCCGGCGATCGACTTCGCCCAGTGGGGCGAGATCGAATCCGTGCCGCTCAGCCGCATCCGCCAGCTCACCGGCGAGAACCTTGGCCGCTCCTGGCCGCAGGTGCCGCAGGTCACGCAGCACGACGAGGCCGACATCACCGAGCTCGAAGCCTTCCGCAAGGCGCAGGCCAAGGCCGCCGAGGCGCGCGGCGCCAAGCTCACCCTGGTGGCGCTGCTGCTGAAGGTGTGCGCCGGCGCGCTCAAGTCATTCCCGGACTTCAACAGCTCACTGGCGCCCGACGGCAAGGCGCTGGTCGTCAAGCGCTACATCCACATCGGCGTGGCGGTGGACACGCCGGCCGGTCTGGTGGTGCCGGTGATCCGCGACGTGGACCGCAAGGGCATCCTCGACCTGGCGGCGGAACTCGGCGACCTGAGCGCCCGTGCCCGCGAGCGCAAACTCAAGCCGGACGAGCTGCAGGGCGGCACCTTCACCATCTCCAGCCTCGGCGGCATCGGCGGCACGGCGTTCACGCCCATCGTCAACTGGCCGCAGGTGGCCATCCTCGGCGTGTCGCGCGCGGCCCTGAAACCCGTCTGGGACGGCAGCGCCTTTGCGCCGCGCCTGATGCTGCCGCTGTCGCTGTCGTACGACCACCGCGTCATCGACGGCGCCGCCGGGGCGCGCTTCACGCGCCACCTGGCCGAGCTGCTGGAGGACTTGCGCGGCTTGCTGTTGTAGCCGATGTCGAACATTTCCTTCCCTGGAAACGTTCGACCCACCCGGCTCGGCACGACGCCCCAACCGACGCGCACCGAGCCGGCCGGCTCGGTGCTTTTCCCCTGACCTGGCCCGGAGAACCCCATGCCCGAAACCATCCGAACGCAGCTGGTCGTGGTCGGCGCCGGCCCCGGCGGCTACAGTGCAGCCTTTCGCGCCGCCGATCTGGGCCTCGAGGTCACGCTGGTCGAGCGCGAGCAGCGCCTGGGCGGCGTGTGCCTGAACGTCGGCTGCATCCCGTCCAAGGCGCTGCTGCACATCGCCAAGGTGATCGACGAGGCAGCGCACACGCCGGGAGTCGACTTCGGCAAGCCCAAGATCGATCTCGA
>NZ_JAQVGQ010000162.1 GCF_028696615.1 Immundisolibacter sp.
ACAGGCGCGGGCGATCGTGATCGATACCAGTCAGCCGTATACGCTGCCGGAGGCTTTCGCGGCGCAGGCCGCCGCCACCGAGCGGGGGCTCCGGCGTGCATAGATGCGGTGAGGCACGAGCCGCATCGATCGACGGCATCCGACAAATCGGCTACCTGCGTATTTGTCTTGCGGGCGAAGGCCGTTTTTCGACGGCGTGTCAGGGCTCATAGCCCAGATTCGGCGCCAGCCAGCGTTCTGCCTGCGCCAGCGTCCAGCCCTTGCGGCGGGCGTAGTCCTCCACCTGGTCGCGGCCGATGTCGCCGACGCCGAAGTAGCGGGCTTTCGGGTGCGCGATGTACCAGCCGCTGACGGCGGCCGTCGGCAGCATGGCGAAGTGTTCGGTGAGCCGCATGCCGGCGTTGCGTTCGGCATCCAGAAGCTGCCAAAGGGTGGCTTTTTCGGTGTGGTCGGGGCAGGCGGGGTAGCCGGGGGCGGGACGGATGCCCTGGTAGTGCTCGCCGATGAGGGCGTCGTTGTCCAGGTTCTCGCCGGCCGCGTAGCCCCACAGTTCGGTGCGCACGCGCTGGTGCAACCGCTCGGCGAGCGCTTCGGCCAGGCGGTCGGCGAGCGCCTTCAGCAGGATGGCGCTGTAGTCGTCGTGTGCGGCCTCGAAGCGCGCCACGTGTTCATCGATGCCGATGCCGGCGGTGCAGGCGAACGCACCCAGCCAGTCGGCGACGCCGCTGCCCTGCGGCGCCAGGTAATCGGCCAGGCACAGGTTCGGCACGCCGGGCGGTTTTTCCTGCTGCTGGCGCAGGTGATGCAGGCTGGCGCGCACCGTCTGGCGCGTGGTGTCGGTGTAGAGCGCGATGTCGTCGCCGATTGCATTGGCCGGGAACAGGCCGATGACGGCGCGGGCGCGCAGCCAGCGCTCGTCCACGATGCGGGCGAGCATGGCCTTGGCGTCGGCAAAGAGCTGGCGCGCCTGCTCGCCGACGATGGCGTCGTCGAGGATCTTCGGGTAGCGGCCGGCCAGTTCCCAGGCCTGGAAGAACGGCGTCCAGTCGATGTAGGGCAACAGTTCCGCGAGCGGGTAGTCCTCGAACACGGTGATGCCGGGCCGGCGCGGCGCGGCGGGTTCGTAGGCAGCCCAGTCGGTAGCAAAGGCGTTGGCGCGGGCCTTGTCGAGCGACAGCAGTTTGCTGCGTTGGACGCGCGCGGCGTGGCGCTGGCGAAGCTGGGCATAGTCCTCGCGCGTCTGTTGCAGGAAGGCGCTGCGAAGGTCCGGCGAGATGAGGCTCTGTGCCACGCCGACGGCGCGCGAGGCGTCTTTGACGTAGACGGTGGGACCATCGAAGGCCGGCGCGATCTTCACCGCCGTGTGTGTACGCGACGTGGTGGCGCCGCCGATCAGCAGCGGCACGTCCATTCCCTCGCGTTGCATCTCGCTCGCCACGTGCGCCATTTCGTCGAGCGATGGCGTGATCAGGCCCGACAGTCCGATGATGTCCACCTGCTGCTCGCGCGCGGTGCGCAGGATGGTCTCGCACGGCACCATCACGCCCAGGTCGATGACCTCGAAGTTGTTGCACTGCAGCACCACGCCGACGATGTTTTTGCCGATGTCGTGCACGTCGCCCTTGACGGTGGCCAGCAGAATGCGCGCCTGGGCGCGGGCGCTGGCGTCCTTTTCGGCTTCGATGTACGGCAGCAGACAGGCCACGGCCTTTTTCATCACCCGCGCGCTTTTCACCACCTGCGGCAGGAACATCTTGCCGGCGCCGAAGAGATCCCCGACCACGTTCATGCCGTCCATGAGTGGGCCTTCGATGACCTCGATCGGCCGCGCGAAGGCGCGGCGTGCTTCCTCGACGTCCTGCTCCACGTAGTCGGTGATGCCGCGCACCAGCGCGTGTTCCAGGCGCTTGGCCACCGGCAGCTCGCGCCAGGCGAGATCCTGCGCGGGGCCTGACGCGGCCGCGCCGCCGCGGTAACGCTCGGCGATTTCCAGCAGCCGTTCGGTGGCGTCGGGGCGGCGGTTCAGCACCACGTCCTCGACCCGCTCGCGCAGCTCGGGGTCGATGTCGTCGTACACGCCGAGCTGGCCGGCGTTGACGATGCCCATGTCCATGCCGGCGCGGATGGCGTGGTACAGGAACACGGTATGGATGGCGGCGCGCACCGGCTCGTTGCCGCGGAACGAGAACGACACGTTGCTGACGCCGCCGCTGACCTTGGCGTGCGGCAGGCGCTGCTTGATCTGCCGCGTCGCCTCGATGAAGTCGACCGCGTAGTTGTCGTGCTCGGGAATGCCGGTGGCAATCGCGAAGATGTTGGGGTCGAAGATGATGTCCTCGGGCGGGAAGCCGACCTCCCTGGTCAGCAGCTTGTAGGCGCGCTCGCAGATGGCCACCTTGCGCGCGCAGGTGTCGGCCTGGCCCTGCTCGTCGAAGGCCATCACCACCACCGCCGCGCCGTAGCGGCGCACCAGCCGCGCCTGCTCCAGGAACGCCGCCTCGCCTTCCTTGAGGCTGATCGAGTTGACGATGCCCTTGCCCTGCACGCATCGCAGGCCGGCCTCGATGACCTCCCACTTGGACGAGTCGATCATCACCGGCACGCGGGCGATGTCCGGCTCGGCGGCGGCCAGGTTCAAAAACCGCACCATGGCCGCTTTGGCATCGAGCATGCCCTCGTCCATGTTGACGTCGATGATCTGCGCGCCGCTTTCCACCTGCTGGCGGGCCACATCGAGCGCGGCCTCATAGTCGCCGGCCTTGATCAGGTTGGCGAAACGCTTGGAGCCGGTCACGTTGGTGCGCTCGCCGATGTTGACGAACAGGCTGTTCTCGTCGATGTCGAGCGGTTCGAGGCCAGACAGGCGCAGCACGTGTCGCGGCGTCGGCAGCGCACGCGGCGCGATACCGGCCACGGCATCGGCAATGGCGCGGATGTGCTCGGGCGTGGTGCCGCAGCAGCCGCCGACGATGTTCAGCATACCGTCCAGCGCCCATTGCCGAAGGTGCGCGGCCATGAACTCCGGCGTCTCGTCGTAGCCGCCAAACGCATTCGGCAGACCCGCATTCGGGTGCGCGCTCACGCGGCATTCGGCGATCTTCGCCAGTTCGTGCACGTAGGGCCGCAGCAGCTCCACGCCGAGCGCGCAATTCAGGCCCACCGACAGCGGCTGCACGTGCGCGACGGACGCGTAGAAGGCCGCCGGCGTCTGGCCGGACAGGGTGCGGCCGGAGGCGTCCGTGATGGTGCCGGAGATCATCACCGGCAAGCGCGGATGACCTGCCGCGAAGTACGTTTCGATGGCGTACAGCGCGGCCTTGCAGTTCAGCGTGTCAAAGACGGTCTCGACCAGCAGGATGTCGGCGCCGCCGTCGACGAGGCCGCGCAGCGCTTCGGTGTAGTTCTCGACCAGCTCGGCGAAGGTGACGTTGCGAAAGCCGGGGTCGTTCACGTCCGGCGACACCGACGCCGTGCGGCTGGTGGGTCCGAGCACGCCGGCCACGAAGCGCGGGCGCTGGGCGGTGCCGATCTCGTCGGCCACGCGGCGGGCCAGGCGCGCGCCTTCCAGGTTCAGTTCGTAGACCAGGTCTTGCAGGCCGTAGTCGGCCTGCGAGATGGCGGTGGAGTTGAAGGTGTTGGTCTCGATGATGTCCGAGCCGGCTTCGAGGTAAGCCCGGTGAATATCGGCGATTACGTCCGGCCGCGTCAGCGTCAGCAGGTCGTTGTTGCCCTTGAGCTCACGGCCGAAATCCGCGAAGCGTTCGCCGCGGTAGTCGGCTTCCGCGAGGCCATGACGCTGGATCATGGTGCCCATGGCGCCGTCCAGCAGCAGGATGCGCTCGGCGAGCTGGCGGTGGAGCAGGGCGGTGCGGTCGGTCATGGCAGGGATCCTTCGGCGGGGGCGGCATTGTAGCGTGCGGGTTTGTGGCACCTTGTTCGCAATAACAACGCCGAAGATGGAGGGGGGCGATGTGTCAGGAAGTGGGACAGGCGGTGCAACTGGCGCTGTCGCGGCGCGGGCTGCTCAAAGCCGGCGCCGGGGCCGGCATGGCGGCGCTGTCGTTGATGCTGGGCGGTGCGCCGGCCAGCGCGGCGACGCCCACGGCATCGGCTGACGATGGCGCGGGCTTCGACACGCGGCTCGTGCTGCTTGGCACCGCCGGCGGCCCGGCGTGGTTTCCGGGCAGCACGCGGCATGGCATTGCGTCGGCACTGCAGGTGCGCGATCTCACCTATATGATCGATTGTGGCGACGGCGCCGCCCGGCAGCTCGCGCAGGCCATGATGCGAAGCCGCGCGGACCCGCATCCGTTCAGGCTGCTGGAGCCGCTGCAGGCGCTGTTCTTCACGCACCTGCACTCGGATCACGTAGTCGATTACGACAACCTGCTGCTGCAGGGCTGGACGGCGGGCCTCGGCCGCCATCAGCCACTGGTGGTGATGGGGCCTGGGCCGCGCGGCGAACTGCCGCCGGTGTTCCAAAAGCCGGGCCAGCCGCCGGTCGACCCGCCGGTCGCGTTTCCCAACGCGCCGACGCCCGGCACCGCGCAGATGACCGAGCACATTTTTCGCGCTTTTGCCACCGACCTCAACGACCGCATCCGCGATTACCTGTGGCCGGACCTGCGCGGCCTGGTGCAGGTGGACGACATCGCGCTGCCCAAGATGGCCGGCTTCACCAGCCCCAACCAGACGCCGTCGCCCGACATGGAGCCGTTCGAGGTGTGGGCGGACGCGCAGGTGCGGGTAACGGCAACGCTGGTCGCGCATTCGCCGGTGTTCCCGTCGTTCGCGTTCCGCTTCGACAGCGAGCAGGGCTCGGTGGTGTTCTCGGGCGACACCGGGCCGTGCCGGAACCTGGTGCGCCTGGCGCAGGGCGTTGACGTGCTGGTGCACGAGGTGATCGACGCCGCCTGGGTGGACACGCTGTTCCCGCCGCCGCTTGACGAGACCACCGCTGCGCTCAAGCACCACCTGCTGTCCGCGCACACGTCCATTGAGGATGCCGGCCGCGTGGCCGAGCAGGCCGGCGCCAAGACGCTGGTGCTGAGCCATGTGATTCCGCACAACCTCAGCGACGAGCGTCTGAACCTGGCCGGCCGGCATTACTCCGGGCGCGTGGTGCCGGGGCACGACCTCGCGACGATTGGCGTGGGCCGGCGCCGCGCCGGCTGAGGGCGATTCAGACGGCGCCGTGATCGCCCAGGCCCTGCACCAGTAGCTGCACTTGCCGCTCGCCGCGCCATTCGTTGATCTGCGGGCGGTAGGCGACGCGCAGGCGTGCCGGCAGCGCGTCGTGCAGGTGCGCCGCCCGCCAGGCGACGGCGGTGAACGTCGCCCCGCCATCGATCGGCGTCAGGCGCAGGCGCAGGTGATCGGCGCCCACCACGCGCGCCTCGCGCAGCTCGAACACGTCATCGAACAGCGGCGGCGCGAAGCCCTGTCCCCACGGCCCGGCGGCGTCCAGGCGCTCGGCGAGCTCCGGCGTCAGCAGCGCGGCGTCGAGTGGGCCGTCGCTGAGCAGGGTATCGCGCGGCAGCACGCCGCCGGTCTGTTCCAGCACCGCGGCTTCGAGCGCCGCGCCGAGCGCCGGCAGGTGTTCGGCGCGCAGCGTGAGGCCGGCCGCCATGGCATGGCCGCCGAACTGATCGATGAGCTCCGGCGCCCGCGCCGCCACGGCGGCCAGGGCATCGCGGATGTGCACGCCGGGCAGCGAGCGGGCCGAGCCGCGCCAGCGCCCGTCGCCGGCCGGCGCCAGTGCCACCACCGGGCGCCCGTAGCGCTCGCGAAGGCGCGCCGCGACGATGCCGATCACGCCCGGGTGCCAGTCCTGGTCGTGCACGCACAGCGCCGCCGGCAGCGGCTCGGGCATGGCGTCCATGTCGGCGATGGCCTGCGCCTGCATCTGCGCCTCGACGCCGCGGCGCTCGTGGTTGAGTGCGGCGAGCTGCGCCGCCATGTCGGCCGCGGCAGCGGGGTCGTCCG
>NZ_JAQVGQ010000011.1 GCF_028696615.1 Immundisolibacter sp.
GTGATGACCGTGCGCGCCGCCGGCTCCCCCGCCTGCCAGCTGTTCCCGGCCGCCCAGGCCGGCGGCGCCGGCATGCTGAAGGCCCTGCACGGGCCGTTTCCGGATCAGCTGTTCTGCCCCACCGGCGGCATCGATGCAGCCAGCGCGCCGGCGTACCTGTGCCTGCCCAACGTGGCCTGCGTGGGTGGTTCCTGGCTGGCGCCAAAGGCGCTGGTGCAGGCCGGTGACTGGCCGGCCATCACGGCGCTGGCCACGGCAGCGGCGGCGCTGCGCGCGCAATAGCCTGTCGAGAAGGGATTGCCGCAGCCTTTCCCAAGCGTGCGGCGTGACGACACCTGCCATTCCTGTCCCGACCGGCCGCCGCCATCATCGCCGGCCCGGCGCGGGCGGTGAGCGGCGGTTGATTTTTGGTCGCGCCGCGGCTAGCTTCATGGCAGCTACTGATCATTTCGCGGCGGGGCGCGCTCGGATGCCCCGCCGCGTTTTTTTTGGAGAGTCCGAATGAACACGATCGCACCGCCGATCATCCTGTCATCGCACGACGTGCGGCGCCTCGAGCGCTTGCTCGAGACGGCCGGGCCGCAGTTCCGGGAGGTCGTCGCGGCGCTCGAGGACGAGCTGGTCCGCGCCGAGGTGCGCGCGCCCGAGGACATGCCGCCGGACACGGTCACCATGAATTCGCGCGTGCTGTGTGTCGACGAGACCAGCGGCGCCGAGCATGTGCTGCAGCTGGTCTACCCGCGCGACGCCGACCCGGCGCAAGGCAAGGTGTCCGTGCTGGCGCCGGTGGGCGCCGCGCTACTGGGCCTGTCGGCCGGGCAGGCAATCGACTGGCCGCTGCCGGGCGGGCGCAGCACGCGCCTGCGGGTGCTGCGCGTCATCGACCAACCGGAGGCCCACGGCCGGCTCGACTGAAGGAACCACGGTGGATTCGTGGAGCGCGGCGCGGGCATGGCCCTTGCCGCGCGAGCTGAAAAAATTCTGCCGTGGAATTTTTTCAGCTCTATCAGGCCGTTGAAAAACCTTTTTCAACGGCCTGATAAGGCAAGCCAGGGATGGCTTGCCCCCACATCAAGCGCGTCGAGCGCTTGATGTGGGGGAGGCTGGTTGCGGACATGTGCCGCGACGAGCCGAGTTGAAAAAGGGCAGGAAGCCCTTTTTCAACGGCCTGCTACAGCTTCGGCGCGGTCCCCGAGTCCATGCGAGCCTTGCGCGCCTTCGCCTGCAGCTCGGCAAGCTGCTGGGCAGTGGCCCGCATGGCGGGGACCGCGTAGCCGGGGTCGGTCATCACGAGTTTCATTTCCCTGACCAAGGGCTCACCCGGGGCGCGGGTGACCAGATTCACCACAAGCGCCGCGCTGCAGTGCGACGCATCGGCCGGGGCCAGCTTGCGCCGATGCCAGGCATCGTACTGGCTGAGTCCGCCGGGGGCGTTGTCCACCGGGGGCGCCTGCCAGGCATCGCCGCACACCGCCTTGCCGGGCTCGACCCAGCGTGCAACGAGGCCGCGGCCGTAGTTTGCTTCCCGAATCTTGGGAGGCTCGCCGTACTTCTGCGTCACCGAAGCCAGGGCGCGCTCCATCGGTGGCGGATTGTCCTGTAGCACCAGGGTGCGGATGACGCGGATGACCCGCTGCTGCATCGGTGGCGCGGAGAACATCACCTCAAGTGTTTCTGCGTCGCCCGAGGAGCCTGGGCGCGCGAGCGCGGAGGTGGCGGCGCCGAGGCGGGCGGTGATGGAGCCGAGGAAGTCCGGCAATTGCTGCTGCCCGACCCCGTCGTTGAACGTGAACTGCCGCCTGGATTCGCTGACCTCCGCCTTCGGGGCGTGCTCCGACAGCGCGGCGCGCACCTGCTCTGGGCTCATGCCGAGGCGTATGCCGACGATGTCCCAGTCCGGCGCGGCCCGGGCGGGAGCGGCGCCGACGAGCAGTATCGATGCGGCGAGAGCCGCTGCGCCGCGCTGGACGAGACCTTTGTTCATGCTGGTTTCTCCGGTTGAAGGTTGGACGCATTGCATGCCCGCATGGCCTCGGTCTGCCATAAACGAGGGCCAGCCGGTCTCAGCGGATCGCGTCGCTGATGTCGTTGTGGCGCCATTCGGGGGGCATGCTGGACTGGGCGCAGTAACGGGCGCGGTACTCCCAGCCGTGTTCGCTCCTCGAGCTGAAGCTCGCATCGCCCGTCACGGTGTAGGTGACGACGCTGATGTCCGGCGGTCCGTTGTTCTGTAAGTCGTTACACGACTGCGTCACACGGTAGCTGGCCGGTCCGATCTGCACGATGTTCGTGAATTCGCAGAAGTCGCGCGCTCCCCCGATGCCGTCGCGCCGCAGTAGCGTCACCGTCGCATTCGCGGCCTCGTCGCACGGCGTGTCGTCGGCGACGTAGTACCCGCGCCGCAGCGGCAAGGTGTCGACGCTCACCGCTTGCGCGTCGGCCGGCGCGGTCTTCGATGTAGCGGCCTGCGTTTGCGCCCCGCGGACGCTCGTCTGTGTGACGGAATCCCCAGGCGGCGGGGTTTTTGCGGCGTGCCGCTCGCAAGCAGCAAGACCAGCCACCATCAGCAGGGGCAAGACGACTGCTCTATTCTTTTGCATCGGTTTTTTGCAGCGCGTTCACTTGGGCGGCATGCCCTGGGCTTCTTCTCGTGGCCCATATTAGGTTGATGCGATTGCAATTTATTCCCCCATATAGGGGAGAGCCAGGGCACGGCGATGAGGTCACGTGAACGCCATGATCCCCGCATCGCGGAGCTTGTCGCGCATCTCTACGATGCAGTGCTGGATGACGCCCCATGGCAAGGCACGGCCGCGCGCATCGCACACGCGCTGGGTTCGACCAGCGCCGTACTGAAGCTGCACGGCGACGGCGCTTCGGTGAGTCTGCTGGAATGCACCGAAAACCTGGTCGTCCCCGAGCGCGAGCGTGCATGGGCCGATGAGTGGCACCGCAAGGACCTGTGGGTGGAGCGCTCGGTCGCTTACGGCATGTCGCGCATCGTCACCAGCGATGAGTTGGTGACGCCCGCGGAGCAAAGGCGCAGCGGTTTTTACCAGGACTGGCTGCGTCGTCTCGATATCCATCACATGCTGGGCGCGGTGTTTCCCGTCGCGGACGGCGCGGTCGGCGTGCTCGGCATCCATCGTCCACGCGCCGCAGGCGCCTATGCGCAGCGAGAGCGCCGACGCGCTGGGTTGGTTCTGCCGCACCTGCAGCGCGTGCTGCGGCTCAGGCAACGCCTAGCCGCACAGTCCCGCCTGCACACGGCGGCGCTGGAGGCGCTCGACAGACTCGACACCGGCGTGCTCGTGATGGATGGCGCTTGCCGCATCATCCATGCCAGCGCGATGGCGCAGTCCCTGCTGCGCGACAACGCGGCGCTCGCCGTCGTGGGCGGGCGCCTGTGGCTGCGTCCACCCCACCTTCACGATCGACTGCTGTCGCGGGTGCGCGCCGCGCTGGACGTGGCGCACGGCAGGCTGGCGAAGCCCGCAATGGCGCTGTCTGTTCCACGTCCTGGCCGGATGCCGCTCGCGCTCGAGGTCGCGCCGTTGCCGCCTTCGATCGGCGCATTGGCGAAGTCGCGGCCTTACTGCTTGTTATTCATCCGTGATCCGCAAGCGCCAATCGTGGTGGCGCGCTTGCGTGAACTGTTCGGCCTCACGCACACGGAAGGCGTCGTTGCCGCTGCGCTCGGGCAGGGACATTCGCCGCAGGAGATCGCAGCCAGCATGGATGTCGGCATTGCGACGGTGCGCTCCCACATCAAGCGGCTGCTTGCCAAGACCGGCACGCATCGGCAGGCGCAGGCAGTGACGCTGCTGGCGCGCAGTGTTTCGAGCAACGAACCGTGCCCGCCGCAGAATTGATCACGAAATAGCCCATGCAGGGCGCAATGGCGCAGCGTATTACGCCTTCGCGACGCTTTCGCGTTTTCTGAACGCGGCGCCGTCACCGATTGGTAGCGACCTGGCCTGGCACCGTGACCTACTACGCCAGCTGCATGGGTTTGTAAGGCGATGCAATCGCCGGGGGGCGAGCGCCCGGCGCCCCGATCTCGCGAAACCCCCTGCGGCCGTCGCGCCGCGGCGGTTTTTCGTGTCGTGCCGATCGGGAAGCGGATGTCATGCGCATGCGGTGGCGCAGGCGTTCGGCCCCGGTGCGGCCTCCCGCCCGAGATGTCTGCGCTAGCGGCATCATTGGGGCTTTCAGCTGCAGGAAATCCCCAATGTTGCGCATGCCCACGCTCTACATCCCGCACGGCGGCGGGCCGTGCTTTTTCATGGACTGGCACCCGCCGCACACCTGGGACCGCATGGCGGCCTGGCTGCGCGGTCTCGCCGCCGACATTGGCGAGCGCCCGCGCGCGGTGCTGGTGATCTCGGGGCACTGGGAGGAGCCGCGCGTCAGCGTCAATGTGCAGGCGGCGCCGCCGCTGCTGTTCGACTACTACGGCTTTCCGCCGCATACCTATGAGCTCCAGTACCCGGCGCCAGGCGATCCCGAACTCGCCACGCGCGTGCAGGCGCTGCTCGCCGCCGGCGGCGTGCCGACCCGCGCCGAGACCGAGCGCGGGCTCGACCACGGCGTGTTCGTGCCGTTTCTGTTGATCTACCCGCAGGCCGACGTGCCGATCGTGCAGCTGTCATTGCACGCGAGCCTGGATGCGGCGGCGCATCTGGTGCTCGGTGCGCTGCTCGAACCGCTGCGCGACGAGGGCGTGCTGATCGTCGGCAGCGGCATGAGCTACCACAACATGCGCGGCCTGATGGGCGGCGGTGATCCGGGGCCGGATTCGGCGCGTTTCGACGCCTGGCTCGAGGCCGCCTGCCGGGCCGCACCCGCCGAGCGCACGCGGCTGTTGACGAACTGGCAGCAGGCGCCGGCGGCGCGCGCCTGTCACCCGCGCGAGGAACACCTGCTGCCGCTGATGGTGGCGGCCGGTGCCGCCGGCGACGATCCCGGCCGGCGGGTATTTCACGATCGCGTGATGGGCGCTACCGTATCGGCGTTCGCGTTCGGCGCCTGAGGCCGGGCGATTGCCTTCACAACAATCCATCCTGAGGAGAGACCGATGAGTCAGTTGACCGAAGCCGGCACCAGCCGCTTCATCGAAACCGGCGGCATGAAACTGCACTACAACGAGGCCGGCAGCGGCGAGGCGGTGATCATGCTGCACGGCGGCGGCCCCGGCGCCGGCGGCTGGAGCAACTTTGCGAAGAACTTCGGCCCGTTCGCCGAGCGTTACCGCACCATCCTGCTGGACTGCCCCGGCTTCAATAAATCGGACGCCATCCTGCCGAACGAGCCACGCGATCTCGTCAACGCCCGCGCGGTGCGCGATCTGATGGACGCGCTCGGCATCCGCAAGGCGCACCTGGTCGGCAATTCCATGGGTGGCGCGTCGTCCATCCGCTTTGCGCTGGAATTCCCGGACCGCATCGACCGGCTGATCCTGATGGGCGCCGCCGGCGGCGGGCAGAGCCTGTTCCAGCCGCTGCCGCTGGAGGGCATCAAGCTGCTGTTCAAGGTCTACATGCAGCCGACCCTGGACAACCTCAAGCAGATGATGCAGGTGTTCATCTACGACCAGAAGCAGCTCACCGAGGAGATGATCCAAGGCCGCTACGAGAACATGATGCGCCGCCCGGAGCACCTCGAAAATTTCGTCAAGAGCGCGTCGAACCCGGCCAACGTGCTGAGCGACTTCACGCCGCGCCTGCACGAGATCAAGGCCAAAACACTGGTGGTGTGGGGCCGCGACGACCGTTTCGTGCCGCTGGATCACGGCCTGAAGTTCCTGTGGGGCATTCCGGACGCGCACCTGCACATCTTCAGCCGCTGCGGGCACTGGGCGCAGTGGGAGCACGCGGACGCCTTCAACCGTTTGGTGTTCGATTTTCTGACGCATTGACTGATGGATGCTGCCGGACGACGGTTTGGGTCATCCGGCACGTGCCAGGGGCACAGTAGATGTCCTGGCATGGTTCTACCGAGGAGCGAGCCATGAACAGCCCTGTAAGCCCCAACCCCCGCCCGTTCGCGGCGCGCTACCCGCAGCTCGGCACGGGGCCGGTGCCGGTCAGCTCCGCCGTCGATCCGGCGTTCTTCGAGCTGGAGCGCGAGCGTATCTTCCGCGGCATGTGGGTGAACCTCATCCTGCGCGAGGAGGAGTTACCCAACGCCGGCGACTACTCCGTGCGCTACCTCGAAGCGCAGGATGCCACCGTGCTGGTGGTGCGCGGCGACGACGGCAAGCTGCGGGCGTTTCACAACGTCTGCACGCACCGCGGCAACCAGGTGGTGGAAGAGGGCACAGGCAACTGCAAGGGTTTTCAGTGCAACTTCCACGGCTGGACCTACGACACGCGCGGCCGGCTCGCCTTCGTCACCGACGAGCAGCGCTTCCACAACCTCGACAAATCGGCGCTCGGCCTGCCGCCGGTGCATCTGGACACCTGGCGCGGCTTCATCTTCGTGAACCTCGCCAAGCGCCCGGCGCAGACGCTCGAGATGGCCATGTCCGAGTTCAATCAGGATCTCAAGCCCTTCCCGTTCGAACGCATGGTGCTGGCCGGCCGTTACCGCTACACCGTCAACGCCAACTGGAAGGTGACCATGAACGCCTTCCAGGAGTCCTACCACGGCGCCTTCGTGCACAAGCTGTCGGTGGGGCAGTGCATCAGCCCGGACGATCCGTACCTTGCCGTGCAGCGCATCAAGCTGCAGGAAAACGGCAACCAGTCGATCTCGGTGCACCTGGCGCCGCATGACCTCAGCCCGGCCGAGAAGCTGGCGTTCGGCTTCGGCGCCACCTTCACGCAGGGCGGCAGCGCGGCGGCGGCCTATCCCGGCACCGCGCAGGGCGAGGTGCGGGACTGGGGGTTTGATCTGAACATCATCTTCCCGTACTCGCGCATCAATGTCGGCGCCGGCTGGTATTACGTGGACGCCTTCTGGCCGGTGGCGCACGACAAGACCGTGTACGAGCTGGCGTACTACTTCCCGATGCCGCAGCGGGCGTCGGAAATGATCAGTCAGGAGTACAGCAAGATCGTGCTGCGCGACCTGTCGCGCGAGGATCTGGCCACCAACGAGGCGACGCACCGCGCGCTGCGTTCCGGCGCCATCCGGCAGATGATGCTGTCGGATCAGGAAATCGCCGTGCGGCACCTGTACCACACCGTGGCGGCGCGCTGCGGCAAGGAGATCGCCAAGTGAGCGCCGCCACGCTGCCGGCGCCGTTCGCGCACCTGGACCCGTGGCTGCCCTTCGCGCTGCCGAGCGAGGACGCGCGCATGCGCCGGCGTCTTGCGGCGTCGATGGACGAGCTGACGGGGCTTTACCGCGCCCTGGTCGGCGAGCTGCCGGCCATCGCCGCGCATCTGGACCAGTGGCCGCTGGCGGAACTGCCGGCCGAGCAGAAACCGCTGCTGTATCTTGCGCTGTCCTTCATGGAAGCGGCGATGGCGGTCGAGGCTTTCCACCAGCCGGGGCCGCCGCACGCGACCACGGCCGAGAGCATGGTGGTGTTTCCGGGCCGGGCCGAGGAGTTGCTGAGTCCCTGATCGGATGTTGAAAAAGGACGTCCATGTCCTTTTTCAACTCGCGCCACCGCGGCACAGGTCCGCGGCGGGCTCCATTGATCAAGCACTTGCCGTGCTTGATCAATGTGCAAGCCATCCTTGGCTTGCTAACCGGACCGTCCGGGCAAACCGCGCAGATCCACCAGCGCCTGCGTGTCGAGCGGCGCCTTGAGGCTGCCGATTTCCAGCATCACCTCGATGGCGCGCTTCAGGCCCGGCAGGTCGATCTCGCCGCTGCGGTTCCAGAGCGGCAGCGTGCGCGGAAAGGCGCGGTCGAGCACTGCGCTGTCCTGCGCGTGCTCGCCCCGCAGCAGCAGCGCCCGCAGCGCGGCGGGGTTCTCCACGCAGTGCCGCACGCCGCGCAGATACGCGCGCAGCAGCCGGCGCAGCAGGTCGGGTTGTTCCTGCACGAACTGCGCGCGCGCCACCAGCAGGCCCCACTGGAAGTGCGGCTCGGCCACGCTGGCGGGCCCCACCACGCGCAGCACGCCGGCCGCCTCGCCCTGCGCCACCAGCGGCTCCACCATGAGCTGGGCGGCCAGCTCGCCGTTCGCCATGCCGTCGAGTGTCTCGTACTGACTCCACAGCTCGTGGTACTGCACGTCGCGGTCCGGGTCGAGCCCGGCGCGGGCGAGCAGCATGCGCATCAGGTGCCCGTCGCAGCTGCCGCGGGACAGCACGCCCACGGTGCGCCCGCGCAGTTGCGTGAGGTCCGCAATTTCCGGCCGCACCACCAGCAGGAAGTGATCGAGGTTGCCGATCACGCTGCTGGCAACGATGCGCCCGTCCGGAAAGCTGCCATTGCCGACCGCCTGCAGAAACGGCGGCGTGCCCATGCGGCCGAGGTGGATCTCGCCGCGGCCCATGGCCTTTGCAAGCGCGTCGCCGCCGGGGATCACCTTCACCGTGAGGGCTATGCCCTCGTCGGCGAAGAAGCCCTGGTCGAGTGCCATCAGGAATGGCCAGTCGTGCTGGCCGCCCTGGTTGGCGTGGCCCCAGGTGAACGGAGTGAGCGAGCGTTGCGTCATGACGGCGGCACCGTGGCGGGATGAAGAAGGGCGCATTATCCCGCCCGCCGCCGCCGTGATGGATGGGGGTATCCGTGCCCCCCGATGCCGATGCGGCTCAGACGTCCTTGGTCAGCGTGTACGCCTGCGTGCCGGGCTTGAACTCGCGCCGCTTGAAGGACGCCAGGGCGGTGCGCACCCAGTCGTCGTTGGTTTCGCGGGACAGTTCCCACAGCTTGGCCATTTCGTAGTCGATGGCGGCCTCGAAATCCATCCAGCGCACCTTCTCGTACACCTGCTTGGTCTTGGCGAGCACGGTGCGGCCCAGGCGCGTCAGCATCTTCACCACCCGGTCGGTTTCGGCGTCGAGCTCGGCCAGCGGCATGGACTTCGTCGCGTAGCCCATCTCCTCGGCCTGCTTGCCGGTGAAGGTCTCGCCGGTCAGCGCGTAGTAGAGCGCCTTCTTGCGGGACGGCATGTTGTTGGCGTAGGCCCAGGTGGTGCCGCCGCCGGGGAAGATGCCGAAGTTCACCTCCGACAGGCCCCAGGTCGATTCCTCGGCCACCAGCACGATGTCGAGCACGCCGGCCAGCGCCATGCCGCCGCCGAAGCACCAGCCGTTCACCTTGCCGATGGTGACCGCGGAGTGATTCTTCATGCGCGTGAACCAGCCGAACGCGTTCCTGTTGATCTCGGCCATCAGGTCAGGCTTGTCGAACGGTTCGAGGAAGCAGCCTTCCAGGTCCATGCCGGCGCAGAACGCGTCGCCGGCGCCGGTGATGACGATGACCTTGACCCGCGCGCGGTCGATTTCGTCCAGCACCTTCACCATCTCGGCGTGCAGGGTGGGGCTCATGCAGTTGCGCTTTTCGGGCCGGTTGAAGGTGATGTAGGCGGCGTGGTCGCGGATGTCCAGCAGGACGGTCTGGTAGCTGCTCATGGTTCTCCTCGGCTGTGTTCGGCGGTGTGCGCGGGCGGGTTCGCCGGCCGCGCGGCGCGCAATTTAACACTCGTTAAGGATGCCGGCCACGGCGGCTTGCGCCGGGCCAGACGCGGGTCTATAAGGGGCAAACGCCGCGACGGGTTCCGAAGGTCGCGGCCGGCTTGGCGGGACAGGGACGCACCGCGGACGGCCACGGACGGTGAGTTGACCGATCGACTACAACCCTCCGGAGGAGACCCATGGAGCAGACCACCCGTACCCCGACGCACGCCGGGCTGATGGACTTTCGCGCCTGGCTGCACGAGCTCGAACGCACCGGCCACCTGGTGCGCATCGCGGACGAAATCGACCCGCAGACCGAGGCCGGCGCCATCATGCGTCTGGCCAACGAGCGCCAGTCCCCGGCGCAGTGGTTCACCAACTGCAAGGGCGCCATGCACGGCGCGACGCGGCTGGGCGGCCCGTTCGCCACCAAGGAGCGCATCGCCATCGCCTTTGGTCTGCCGCCGGACACGCCGCACTCGGTGGTGACCGACGTGTTCGCCGACGGCCTGCATGGCAAGCGGATCAAGCCCGAGATCGTGTCGTCCGGCGTGTGCCAGGAGCACGTGCTGCTCGGCGATGACGTGAACCTCGATCTGCTGCCGATCGCCAAGCTGCACCCGCAGGACGGCGGGCCGTACATCGGCACGCTCAACATCGGCGTGTGCAAGGACCTCGATTCCGAGTGGGTGAACTGGGGCACCTACCGCGGCATGAAGCACGACAAAAAGAGCACCGGCCTGTGGCTGGGCCCGCTGAACCAGGGCGGGCAGATCCTCAAGAAATACCGCGCCGCGGACAAGGTGATGGAGTACGCCATGTTCTTCGGCGGCGACCCCATGCACAACATCGTGGCCTCATCCAGCGTGCCGCCCGGCGTGTCGGAAGTGGAGGTCGTCGGCGGCATCCGCGGCGAGCCGGTGAAACTGGTCAAGTGCAAGACGGTCGACCTTTACGTGCCGGCCAACGCCGAGATCGTGCTGGAAGGCACGGTCAGCCCCGGCGACGAGCGCGAGGAGGGGCCGTTCGGCGAGTACCCGGGTTACGTGGTGTCCGGCACCAACCCGCGGCCGGTGTTCCGGCTGTCGGCGCTCACCTTCCGCAGCGATCCCATCCTGCCGGCCACGTGCCTCGGTATCCCCGTCGACGACGCCATGATGTGGGTGCTCGAAGTCGCCTCCAGCGTCAAGGAGGCGCTGCGCGCCAAGGGCGTGCCGATCGTGGACGTGGCGGTGCCGGAATTCAGCGGCTGTCACGCGGTGGTGGTGTCGACCAAGACGCCGTACGCCGGCATCCCGCAGCTGATCGCCAGCATCAGCTGGGCGGACCGCAACGCCAGTTACTTTCCGTACGTGATCGTGGTGGATGACGACGTCGACCCGTGGAATCTCGGCGAGGTGTTCCACGCCATGTGCACCAAGTGCAACCCGGTGCGCGACATCCACGTCTACCCCGGCCACATCAACAGCCCGCTCACGCCCTACATCGCCGGCCACCCGCTGCGCGAGTTCGGCGCCGGCGGCGGCAATGTGCTGCTGGACTGCACCTGGCCCATCGAGTGGACCGCCGCCCAGCGGCCGCATCGCTTGGCCTTCAACAACACCTACCCCGAGGCGGTGAAGCAGAAGGTGCTGGCCAACTTCGCTCGCTGGGGCCTGCAGCGCTGAGGAAATGGCGACTCAGGATTTGTGAAGAAATGCGCGTCCTGCGCATTTCTTACGTCGCCCGTCCGGTACACGCCCGGACGGGCTCCCGCGAATCAAGCCCTCAAGGGCTCGATTCGCGTCCGGCCATCCCTGGCCGGCCTGAGCGCTTGAAACATTCACAAGCGCTCAGGGTTTGTGAAGAAATGCGCGTCCCGCGCATTTCTTGCGTCGCCCGTCCGGTACATGCCCGGACGGGCTCGCGCGAATCAAGCCCTTACGGGCTCGATTCGCGTCCGGCCATCCCTGGCCGGCCTCGGAGCTTGGAAAATTCACAAGCTCTCAGAGAACCGCCGATCTGTTCAGGGGTTTCCTCCGCGGCGCGGGCGTGTACCACGCCGCGGAGCCGAAAAGTTCCAGGGATGGGTTTTTCAGCGTCTCCCCAGGCGGGGTGCAATGCATGGATCACCGCGCCGTCACCAGTTGTTGCGCAGTTCCCGCAGGCGCAGGAACACATCCTGCGGCGATGGTTGCTCGGGCAGGTCCGGAAACGCTTCGCGCAGGCGGGCGATGACGGTCGGGCTGGTCAGGCGAAAGAACGTGTTGATCTGTTTTTCCTCGCCGAGCGTGGTCAGGCGCGCGTGGTGCGGGTCCTGATGTTCGACTTGGCGTAGCAGCGCGGCGGCCTGGGCGTTGTCCGGCTCGCGGTCGAGAGTGAAGCGCAGGTTGTTGACGATGTAATCGTGCCCTGGGTAGACCTGCGTCGCGTCCGGCAAACGGGCCAGCTGCTCGACGAAGGTGTGATACAGCTGCACCGGATGGCCGCCGTGGTGGCAGTTGCCGGCGCCGGCGTTGAACAGCGTGTCGCCGCTGATCAGGCCCGGCCGGTCGCCGCGGCAGAACAGGCACACATGGCTCATGGTGTGGCCGGGCGTGTCCAGCACTTCGAGCTCGCCACTCTTGCCGATGGGGATCACGTCGCCGGCTTGCAGGCCCCGGTCGATGCCGGGGATGCGGCCCTTGGCGCCGGCGTGCGCCAGCAGCTTGGCGCCGGTGGCGGCGATGATCTTCTCGTTGCCGCCGATGTGGTCCGGGTGCTCGTGGGTGTTCAACACCTGCGTGATGCGCCAGCCCCGCTCGGCCGCCTTGGCCAGTACCCGGTCGACCTCCAGCGGGTCCACGGCCAGCGCCTCGCCGGTGTCGGGGCAGCCGATCAGGTAATGAAAGTTGCGGTACGGATTGTCGGAGTAGATTTGCTCGATGACCATGACGTTGACTCCCGAGGCCTTCGCAGCTGCGCTGCGCAAGGCCGAAGCTTACCTTGCGGCTGCCGATCCGGCCCTGGCCGCAGCGGTGGCCGGGCCGCTGCCGGCCGAGCATTACCGGCGCGAACCGTTCGCGGCGCTGCTGCGGGCGCTGATCGGCCAGCAGCTGTCGACGCGCGCGGCGGCCAGCATCGCCGGGCGGCTGCTGGCGCTCACCGGCGAGCCGCCGACGCCGCAGGCCGTGCTGGCGATCGATGCGGCGGCGCTGCGCGCCTGCGGGCTGTCCGCCGCCAAGGTGCGCAGCGTGCAGGCCGCCGCGCGGGCGGTGCAGGAGGGTGCGCTCGATCTGCCGGCGCTGGCGGCGCAGGCCGAGGCCGACATCACCGCGGCGCTGACCGCACTGCCCGGCGTCGGGCCGTGGACGGCGCACATGGTGTTGATGTTCGGGCTCGGGCGGCTCGACGTGTTCGCGCCGGCCGATTTGGGCTTGAGGCGCGCCATCCAGCGCCTGGACGGCCTGACCGATCTGCCGTCGCCGGCCGCCAGCCTCGAACGCGCCGAGCGCTGGCGGCCGTATCGCACCGTCGCCGCCTGGCAGCTGTGGCGCTGGCGGTGAGCCGGCGCGGCGGCGCGCTCACCACCCCACCGAAAAAAACGCCGGGGGTGGCGTTTTTCAGTGTTTGCCCAATATTTGCTGCTCCTGCGCCAGGCAGTCGGCGAAACTCGGCCGCGCCAGGGTGCGCGCCAGAAAGGCCGCCAGCTTGGGGAAGGCCGCCCCGTCCACCTGCTCGCCGCCGTACTGCAGGTTGACGAACTGGGTGGCGACGGCGATGTCGCCCAGCGTGAGGCTGTCACCGCCGAACGCGCCGGCCGCCAGTTGCTGCTCCAGATAGCCGCACGCCACCGGCAGCTCCCGCAGCGCCGCGGCCACCTTGGCCTCGTCCGCCGGCACGCCGCGCATGCCGGCCTTGACGATGCGCTCGAAGAACACGCCCTCGGTGCATACCTCGAACAGCTTGCTGTCGGCGTATTCCTCGAACCACAGCGCGGTCGCGTAGGCGGCCGGGTCGGCCGGCAGCAGGGCAGGGGTCGGGTAGCGTTTTTCGAGGTAGGCGCAGATCACGCTCGAGTCGGCCAGGGCGACTGGGCCGTCCTGCAGGGCAGGAATCTTGCCGAGCGGGCTCAGCGCCCGGAATTGCGGGTCGTCGCTGCCGGGCAGCACCGGCTTGAGCTCATACGGGAGGTGTTTCTCGGCCAGCGCCACGCGCACCTTGCGCACGAACGGGGAAACGGGGGCACCGAAGACGACGATCATGAACTGCTCCTCCTGGTGGGGCTGAAAACGTTGCAAACCGTTCAATCGTACGTGAGGCGCCGGCGTGTCAGGAAGGCATAGGTGGCGGCCAGTGCCGCCAGCAGCAAGGCGCCGGTGGCGACAAACGCCCCGCGCAGCCCGAAGCTCTGCACCAGCGCCCCCAGCAGCACCGGCACGGCGAAGTAGCCCAGACGGTTGAACAGCGTGCGCAGGCCGATCACCAGGCCGCGCTGGCTGGGCGCCGTCTGCCGGCCGATGGCCGCCAACAGCGTCGGCAGGCTGAGGCCGAGGCCCAGGCCGTGCAGGGCGCTGAGCAGGCCCACGACGAGCGGGGCGTGGAAAAACGGCACCGCGCTGATGCTGAGCACGGACAGCGCGATCGAGCCGAACAGCACCTGCGTCATGGAGGTGCGGCGGATGACCGCCGCCGCCAGCAGCGAGCCGACCGAGATGGCGCCGTTGATGCAGGCGAACATGAGGCCGATGCTGGCCGGCGAGAAGCCGGCCTGGTCGAGGTGCACCGGGTAGAACGAGGCATTCACCGCCGCCGCCGACAGCCGCAGCAGCGTCAGCAGCATCACGATCAGCAGCGAGGCCTGCGCCAGCAGCGGCAGCGCCTGCCGGTAGGCGCCGGCGGTCACGCGCCACAGCGTGCCCTGCGCGACGCCATCGCGGTGCTCGGGCAGCGGCACGGCGACCGCCGCCAACAGGCCACCCCACACCGCCATCAGCCCGAAGCCCGCGGAAAGACCCAGCCGGTCCACCAGCGCACCGGCCAGCAGCGGCGCCAGCAGCATGCCGACGCTGCCGGCAAACGAAAACCGTCCCATGAAGGTGTTGCGCTCGCCGGGCGGCGTGGCGCGGATGGCGTAGGACTGCGCGGCCAGCCAGCTCATGCTGCGCGCCAGCCCGCCCAGCAGCTGCAGGGCGCAGGCGGCCGCAAAGCCGCCGGCCAGCGGGTACAGCGCCGCCGTCACGCCGGCAGCGAGCCCGGCCCACAGCATGACCCGCCGGTCGCCGTAACGGTCGCACAGCGCGCCGGCCGGCACCGCCAGCAGCAGCGGACTGAAGGACGCCAGCGCCACGGCGGTGCCGAGCTGCGCCGGCGGCAGGGCGCGGTCGATGGCCCACAGCGGCAGCAGCATGCCGATCAGCGATTCGGTGGTGATGCCGAAAAACGCGCTGGCGTAGACCAGCGCGCGCTGCAGCGGCCCGAGCGCGGGCGCGTTCACGCGCGCTGGCACTCGCGCTTGGCCGTTCCCTGGCGTTGCAGCAGCGGCGCCAGAAAGCGCCCGGTGTGCGAGCGCGGTTCCAGTGCCAGCGCCTCGGGCGTGCCGCAGGCGATGATCTCGCCGCCGCCGGCGCCGCCTTCGGGGCCGAGATCGATCAGCCAGTCGGCGGTCTTGATGACGTCGAGGTTGTGCTCGATCACCACCAGCGTGTTGCCGTCGTCGCGCAGGCGCATGAGCACGCCCAGCAGCAGCTCGATGTCCTGAAAGTGCAGACCGGTGGTGGGTTCATCCAGGATGTACAGCGTGCGGCCGGTGTCGCGCTTGGAAAGTTCCCGCGACAGTTTCACGCGCTGCGCCTCGCCGCCGGACAGCGTGGTGGCCGCCTGGCCCAGGCGGATGTAGCCCAGACCCACCGCCTGCAGCGTGTCGAGCTTGCGCTTGATGATCGGCACCGCGTCGAAGAACGCGCTGGCCTGCTCCACGGTCATGTCGAGAATCTGGTGGATGTTGCGACCCTTGTATTGAATCTCCAGCGTCTCGCGGTTGTAGCGCTGGCCGTGACAGACGTCACACGGCACGTAGATGTCGGCCAGAAAGTGCATCTCCACCTTCAGCACGCCGTCGCCCTGGCAGGCCTCGCAGCGCCCGCCGGCCACGTTGAAGCTGAAGCGCCCCGGCCCGTAGGCGCGCGCCCGGGCCTCCGGCGTGGCCGCCATGAGTTCTCGGATCGGCGTGAAAAGACCGGTGTAAGTGGCTGGATTCGAACGCGGCGTGCGGCCGATCGGGCTCTGGTCGATGTTGACGATCTTGTCGATCTGCTCAAGCCCGTGCAGCGCCCGGTACGGCGCCGGCTCCTCGCGCGCCTGGTTGAGCTTTTGCGACACGGCCTTCGACAGCGTCTCGTTGATCAGCGTCGACTTGCCGGAGCCCGACACGCCGGTGACGCAGGTGAAAAGACCCAGCGGGATGTCGACCGTCACGTCCTTGAGGTTGTTGCCACACGCGCCCTCGATGCGCAGCACACGCGCGGGGTCGACCGGCACGCGCCGCTGCGGCACGGCGATGGCGCGCTTGCCCGACAGGTACTGGCCGGTCACCGAATCCGGATTGGCGGCCACCTCGGTGGGCGTGCCTTCGGCGATCACGTAGCCGCCGTGCTCGCCGGCGCCAGGGCCGATGTCGATCAGGTGGTCAGCCAGGCGCATGGCGTCCTCGTCGTGCTCGATCACGATCACCGTGTTGCCGAGGTCGCGCAGGTACGTGAGGGTCGACAGCAGACGGTGGTTGTCGCGCTGGTGCAGGCCGATCGACGGCTCATCCAGCACGTACAGCACGCCGACCAGACCGGCGCCGATCTGGCTGGCCAGGCGAATGCGCTGCGCCTCGCCGCCGGACAGCGTGTCCGCCGAGCGCGACAGCGTGAGGTAATCGAGGCCCACGTTGACCAGAAAGCCGAGCCGCGCCTCGATCTCGCGCAGGATCTTCTGCGCGATGGTGCCGCGCGCGCCGGGCAGCTCCAGGCCGGCGAAAAACGCCTGCGCCTGCCCGACCGGCAGCTGCACCAGCTCCGGCAGGTTGCGCCCGGCCACGAACACGTGACGCGCTTCGCGCCGCAGGCGGCTGCCGGCGCAGGCGGGACACGGCCGATTGCCCAGAAAGCGTGCCAGGTGCTCGCGCACGGCGTTGGAGTCGGTTTCGCGGTAGCGGCGGGCGAAGTTGTTGACGATGCCCTCGAACGGATGGCGCTTGCGCTTGCCGCGGCCGTCGGCGCCGCCGTAGGTGAATGTGATCGCCTCGTCCCCGCTGCCGTACAGCAGCGCGTTGCGGTGCAGCTCGGCCAGCTCCTCGAACGGCGTCTCCACGTCGAAGCCGTAGTGCCGGGCCAGGCCCTCCAGGATGTGCATGTAATAAGCGTTGCGCCGATCCCAGCCGGGGATGGCACCGGCGGCGAGACTCAGGCGCGGGTTGGCGACGATGCGCTGCGGGTCGAAGAACTGCGCCACGCCGAGGCCGTCGCACTGCGGGCAGGCGCCGGCCGGGTTGTTGAAGGAGAACAGCCGCGGCTCGAGCTCGGCCACCGAATACCCACAATGCGGGCACGCGAAGCGGGCCGAGAACAGCAGCTCGTCGCGCGGTTCGTCCAGGAACGCCACCTTGAGCAGGCCGTCACCGAGATTGAGCGCCGCTTCCACCGAATCGGCGAGGCGGCTTTGCGCGTCCGGCCGCACGCGCAGACGGTCGATGACGACCTCGATGTCGTGCTTGCGCTTGCCGTCCAGCGTCGGCGCCTGGTCGAGCTCGACAAGTTCGCCGTCGATGCGGGCGCGCACGTAGCCGCGCCCGCGCAGGCTCTCCAGCAGCTGCGTGTGCTCGCCCTTGCGGCCGCTGACCACCGGCGCCAGCAGCATGATGCGCGTGTCCTCGGGCAGCGCCAGCAGCGCGTCCACCATCTGGCTGACGGTCTGCGCGCGCAGCACCACGCCGTGCTCCGGGCACTGCGGCTCGCCGACGCGGGCGAACAGCAGGCGCAGGTAGTCGTAAATCTCGGTGATGGTGCCGACCGTCGAGCGTGGGTTGTGGGAGGTGGATTTCTGCTCGATCGAGATGGCCGGCGACAGGCCCTCGATGTGGTCGACGTCCGGCTTTTCCATCACCGACAGGAACTGGCGCGCATACGCCGACAGCGATTCCACATACCGCCGCTGGCCCTCGGCGTACAGCGTGTCGAAGGCCAGCGAGGACTTGCCCGAGCCCGACGGGCCGGTGATCACCGTCAGCCGGTCGCGCGGCAGGTCGAGGTCGATGTTTTTGAGGTTGTGCGTGCGCGCGCCGCGGATGCGGATGGCGGCGTGGCCGTCGGTGCTGCTCATGCCCTTAGGGGTGCGTTGGCGGGTGTAAACGGGTCATGGTACGGGCCGCATCGGGCGCGGCGCAAAGTCGATCCCGGGCTTGTCCTTGTGGGCGCGGGCGGCGCGGCCGGATAATGCCGCCCCGCCCCGCGGCCCTTCACAGCACCACCGCCTACATGACTTCCAGCGAACGGCGCGTCACCGGCACCCTGTCGGCCATCTACATCCTGCGCATGCTGGGCCTGTTCCTGCTGCTGCCGGTGCTGGCGCTGTACGCCGAGACCCTGCCCGGCGCCACGCCGGCCAGGATCGGCCTTGCGCTCGGCGTGTACGGCCTCACGCAGGCGGTGTTCGGCATTCCCTTCGGCAGTGCCTCGGACCGCTTCGGGCGCAAGCCGGTCATCACGGTCGGCCTGCTGCTGTTTTCGGCCGGCAGCGTGCTGGCCGCCGCCGCCCACGGCGTGATGGCCATCATCGCCGGGCGCGCCCTGCAGGGCGCCGGCGCGGTGGCGGCGCCGATCATGGCGCTGCTGGCCGATTTGCTGCGCCCAGAACAGCGCAGCAAGGGCATGGCGGCCATTGGCGTCAGCATCGGTGCGGCCTATCTGGTGTCGCTGCCGCTCGGGCCGGTGCTGGCGGCCTGGCTCACGGTGCCGGGCATTTTTTTGCTGATCGCCGTGCTGGCGCTGGTCATGATCGGCCTTTTGTGGTGGCTGGTGCCGACGCCGGTGGCGCCGCGCAGCACCCGCCAGGCGCAGGGCCAGCTGCGCCAGGTGCTGACCGACCCGCACCTGCTGCGGCTCGACTTCAGCATCATGGCGCTGCACGTCTTGATGACCGGCACCTTCGTGGTGCTGCCGCCGCTGCTGCGCGACCAGCTGCAACTGCCGCCGGCGCACCACCTGTGGCTTTACCTGCCGACGGTGGTGCTGTCCGTGGTCGCCATGGTGCCGCTGATCGTGTATGCCGAGCGGCGGGCGCGCCTGAAGCAGGTGTTCATCGCCATGGTGGCGCTGCTCGGCGTGGGGCTGGCGGTGCTGATGGCCGGCAGCCACGTGCTGGTTGCCGTGGCGGCCGGACTGCTGGCGTTTCTGATCGCCTTCAACGTGCTGGAGGCGACCTTGCCGTCCATGATGTCGCGCCTGGCGCCGATGGCCGGCCGCGGCGCCGCCATGGGCGTCTATTCCACGGCGCAGTTCCTGGGCGCCTTCGTGGGTGGCGCCGGGGCCGGCTGGCTGCGTGGTCATTACGGCGCGCCGGGCGTGCTGCTGGCGGGGCTGGCGCTGTGTGTGCTGTGGCTGGCGGTATCGGTAGGATTGCGGCCGCCGGCGAAGCTGCAAACGCGCCTGGTCGACGTCGGCCAGATCAGCCCGCAGCGCGCCCGTACGCTCACTGATGAACTGTCGGCGCTGCCCGGCGTGGCCGAGGCGGTGGTGATCCCGGAAGAGGGCGTGGCCTACCTGCGCGTGGACGGTGCTCGGTTCGATCCCGCCCGCCTGCAGCAGGTAGCCGGGGTCACGGTTTGAGAATTTCGACGCAAAGGAGACGGTCATGGCGCGCGGAGTGAACAAGGTGATTTTGATCGGCAACCTGGGGCGCGATCCCGAGGTGCGGTACACGGCCGGTGGCGCGGCGGTGGCCAATCTGCGCATCGCCACGACCGAGTCGTGGCGCGACAAGCAGACCGGCGAAAAGAAAGAGAACACTGAATGGCACAGCGTGGTGCTGTTCGGCAAGCTCGGCGAGATCGCCGGCGAATACCTGAAAAAAGGCCGCACCGTTTACATCGAAGGCAGCCTGCGCACGCGCAAGTGGCAGGACAAGGACGGCCAGGATCGCTACACCACCGAGATCGTCGCCTCCGACATGCAGATGCTCGGCGGTGGCGAAGGCCGCGGTGAGGGCGGCGGTTACGGTGCCCGTCAGGGCGCGACAGAAGAGCCGGCCTGGGGCGCGGGTGCGCCGGCCGGGCGCCCGAGCGGCGGCAAGCCGCCGGCGGACGATTTCGGCGGTGACTTCGACGACGACATCCCGTTTTGACAGGCCAGCCCCGCGTGGCGAGTGCCCCGTGCCAGCCGAGCTTGCCGGGGCGCGGTCTGCCGGCACCCGAGCGACGCCGCGATTGCAAGGCATGAGCTTGGCACCTTCTGCCCCCACCGACACCATCAACCCGCTGGCGGCCGCCCTGGCGCAGGTCGAGCAGCTGCAGGTGCGCGCACTGCTGCCGCGCGGTTTGCAGGGCGTCGTGGTGCAGGTGGTCGGACAGTGGCCGGCGGTGGAACTGGACGCCGGAGCCGGCACCTTGCGGTCGGTGGTCATGGCCGGCGGCACCGGCCGGCGGGGCGGCGTCGGCCTGCACGGTGATCCTGCCGCCTGGCCGCTGGCCGGCGACAGCGCCGCGGCAGTGATCCTGCTGCACATCCTCGAGCAGGTGCCCGATCCGGCGCCGGTGCTGGCCGAGGCGGAACGGGTGCTGATGCCGTTCGGGCGCCTTCTGATCGCCGGTTTCAATCCATGGAGCCTGTGCGGTCTGCGCGGGCTGGCCGAGCGTTTCGGTCATCAGCCGCATGACTGGTGGCCGCTGCATCTGCGCTCGGTGGGTGAGCTCAGACAACTCTTGAACCGCTTGCCGATGCAGGTCGAAGACGTCACCACGGCTTTTTTTCGCCTACCGCTGGACCGCCAGTGGGCGCTGCGCGGCACGCAGGTCATGGAGCGCATCGGCCCGCGCCTGCTGCCGCGCGGCGGCGGCCTGTACTGTCTTGCCGCCAGCAAGCGCCGTTTCGCGGTGCGCCCGCTGCGCCCCCGTTGGCGGCGCCTGCCGGCCTACGCCGCGCCACTGCCTCGGCTGCCGGCCGGACGGGCCGTAGCGTGACCCGGCCGGTGGAGATCTACGCCGACGGCGCCTGCCGCGGCAATCCGGGGCCGGGCGGCTGGGGCGCGCTGCTGCGTTACGGCACCCAGGAGCGCGAGCTGTGGGGCGGCGAGGCGCAGACCACCAACAACCGCATGGAGTTGACCGCCGTGATCCGGGCGCTCGAGGTGCTGCAGCGGCCGAGCCGCGTGCACATCGTCACCGATTCGCAGTACGTGCTGCACGGCGTCACGCAGTGGTTGGCGGGCTGGAAGCGCCGCGGTTGGCGCACGGCCGACGGCAAGCCGGTGAAAAACCGCGAGCTGTGGGAACGCCTCGACACCCTGCTGGCGCCGCACCAGGTGGAATGGACCTGGGTGCGCGGGCACACCGGCCATCCGGAAAACGAACGCGCCGATGCGCTCGCCAATCGCGGCATCGACGAGCTCGGAGCGCGCCGATGAGGCAGATCGTGCTCGATACCGAAACCACCGGCCTGTCGGCGGCCGAGGGCCACCGGGTGATCGAAATCGGCGCCGTGGAGCTGCTGAACCGGCGCCCGACCGGCCGCCAGCTGCATCACTACCTGCAGCCGGACCGCCAGATCGACCCCGGCGCCATCGAGGTGCACGGCATCAGCAACGAGTTTCTGGCCGACAAGCCGCGCTTTGCGGACGTGGCGCAGGAGTTTCTCGATTTCGTGCGCGGCGCCGAGCTGGTGATCCACAACGCCGCCTTCGACGTCGCCTTCCTGAATGCCGAGCTGGCGCGTCTGGGCGACGGCATTGGCCCCATCGAGACGCATTGCAGCGTGCTCGACACGCTGGCGCTGGCGCGGCGTCTGCACCCAGGGCAGCGCAACACGCTCGACGCGCTGTGCCGCCGCTACGGCGTGGACAATTCCGGGCGCAGCCTGCACGGCGCGCTGCTGGACGCCCAGATTCTGGCCGAGGTGTACCTGGCCATGACCGGCGGGCAGGTCGCGCTGCTGCTTGGCGAGGAGTCCGGCGCTGCCGGGGAGCGGGTCGACGCGGCGCCGGCACGCGTGCGCGCCGACCGGCCGGCCTTGCCGGTGATCGCGCCGACGGCGGATGAACTCGCCGCCCATGCGGCGCGCCTGAAGGCCATCGACAAGGCCAGCGGCGGGCGTTGCCTGTGGCTGGCCGGGAGCGGCGATTGATTCGGCCGGACCGGGGCGATGCCCGGCGGCCTCGTTCGGGTAAACAGCCGCTGGCGGTGCGGGCCGTCGTGGCCCGGGGGCCGGGCGCCGAGTCAAGCAGTGCCTGCCTTGGTTAAACTTGCGGCCGGTTGTCGCCAATCCTTCCCGATCCACCAATCCAATCACAGGTAGCGCCATGAGCAAGGCTTTCTCGATCCGTGTGCAGCAGTCCGGCGCCGAGTATCCGTGCGCCGAGGACGATACGGTGCTGCGCGCCGGTTTGCGGGCGGGCCTCGGGCTGTCCTACGAATGCAACGTCGGCGGCTGTGGCACCTGCAAGTTCGAGCTGATCGAAGGCGAGGTGCGCAACCTGTGGGAGGAGGCGCCCGGCCTGAACCCGCGCGATCGTCAGCGCGGCCGGCTGCTGGGCTGCCAGTGCGTGCCGCTGAGCGATTGCGTGATCAAGCCGATGATCATGGACGACCGCTACATCCCCCTCGACAGGCCGCGGCGGTTCATGGGCGAGCTGGTGCAGATTCGCGACCTGACGCACGACATCCGCGAGTTCGTGTTCAAGGACACGCAGCCGGCCGCCTTCCGGCCCGGCCAGTACGCCCTGCTGTACCTGCCGGGGGTGGCGGGGCCGCGGGCGTATTCGATGTCCAACATCCGTAACGACGATGGCCGCTGGGAGTTCATCATCCGCAAGGTGCCGGGCGGCGCCGGCACGGCCGCGCTGTTCAACCTGAAGGTGGGGGATCGCATCGAGATCGACGGGCCGTATGGTCTCGCCTACCTGCGCACCGACACCAAGCGCACCGTGGTGTGCATCGGCGGCGGCTCGGGCCTGGCGCCGATGCTGTCGATTGCCCGCGGGCTGGTGGCCGAGCCATCCATGCAGGACGTCAAGCTCAAGTTCTTCTACGGCGCCCGCGGTCCGCGCGACCTGTGCGGCGAGGCGGAACTGAAGGCGCTGCCGGGCTTCGGCACGCGTATCGAATTCATCCCGGCGCTGTCGGACGCCGAGGCGGCCGCGGCCGGCGAGTGGACCGGCAACGTCGGCTTCATCCATGAGCTGGTCAAGGCGCACATCCCGGCCGATCAGCTGCAGGAATGCGAGTTCTACACCTGCGGTCCGCCGGTGATGATCAATGCCGTCATGCAGATGCTGAGCGGCGAACTCAAGGTGCCGGCCGAGCGCATCCACTACGATAGCTTCGTGTGAATGCCGTGACGCGCGAGGCAGGGATGCCTCGCGCGTCGAGTAGGCTTGTGGTGCGTTACTGGACTGTTGCGGCGCTCGGCGCCGCGGGCGAGCGCAGCGGCTCGCCATCCAGCTGCGCGGCCGCCGGCAGCCCCCGCAGCCACGCCAGCGCCTGGTCGGTACGTAGCGCGTCGAGCCCACCGTAGGCCGCCAGCTGGCGGAACTTGGCCTCGAGCTCCTGCGGCGAGAGCGGATTCTCGGGGTCGCCCTTGGGCCGGTCCTGCGCGGCCGCGAGGCGGCGGCCGTCGCGCAGCTGCACGCTCACGCCGGCCGACCAGGTGGCCGGGTAGGCGGCCTCGCGCGCCGCATCCATGCCCACCGTCACCCGCGTCAGCAGGTCCCGCACGGCCGGGTCGGCGAGCGCATCGGGCTCGAACTCGGCCAGACCGACGCGCCCGCGCAACAGCGCCATCGCCACGCAGTACTGCAGGCTGAATTTGGCGTCGGGTGCGCTGCGCGGGTCCGGCTTGTCACACAGGGTGAGCGCCGCCTGGTAGGTGTCCACCTGCACGGCGGCGATGGTGTCGACGGCGCCGATCTGCGCCCGCAGCGCCAGCGCGGCGTCGATCGGCGCGTGCGTGTGTCGGCACGAGGCATGCGGCTTGATGGAGATGGCGTGCACGCGCAGCGCCGCGCCGGGTTCGCCGAGATGCTCGACCACCCGCAGCGGCGTGCCGCGCGGCGCGAGACCGGCAAAAAAGCCGCGCTCGCCTTCCAGAATCTGCCGCGCGCCGGTCAGCCCAAGGCGCGACAGGGTGGCCGCCAGCACGCCGTTGGCGGCGGCGCGGCCCGGGTGCAATGGCTTGGTCAGCGCGCCTTCCTCGTTGAACTGCCAAAGCCCCGCCGCCTGCGTGCCGGCGTTGCCGAGCGCCCACACCAGCCGGTTGCGGTCCAGATCGAGCAGCCAGCCGGCCGCCGCGGCGGCGCCGAACACGCCGGCCGTCGAGGTGTTGTGAAAGTGATGGTAGTGCTCCGGGCCGAGCGCGGCGCCGACGCGCACCATCACCTCGTAGCCGGCCACCACGGCGGCCAGAAAATCGCGCCCGGCGGCGCCGACGCGCTCGGCCACCGCCAGCGCCGCCGGCACCACCACGGCGCCCGGATGCGTCACCGAGGCACGCTCGACGTCGTCCATCTCGACGATGTGCGACAGCGCGCCGTTGACCAGCGCCGCCACTTCCACCGAACGGCCTTCGGCGAGTCCCAGCAGGCTCACCCGGCCGGCCGGCTGCAGCCGGGCGTAGTCGAGGAAGATGCGGCCGGTGTCGGTGCCGAGCCCGGCCAGCGCCGCGCCCAGCCAGTCCAGCACCAACAGCCGCGCCGCCTCGAGGTCGGCGGCCGCGAAACCGCCAGCGCGGCGGGCGAGCTGCCAGTCGGCCAGCCGTTCGGTGAGGCTCGGCTCGATCATGAGCGGTTCTTGAGCGCGTTGCCGGAATACTCCACGGCGTGCGTGGCGGCATCCCACAGCGCGCGCGCGGCCGGATTTTCGCGCTCTTCCTTGATGTGGCCGACCAGACCCGCGGCGCGGGTGATGACGGCAAAGCCGCGCATCACGTCCACCGGCACGCCGATTTCCGACAGCAGCGCGGCGATGGCGCCGGTGGCGTTGATGGTGATGTGCCGGCCGTAGACGCGGTCCACTGCCTGGCCGAGCGTGAGCAGCGCGGCGATGTGGTCACCCTTGACGCCGGCCGCGCGCGCCACGGCGATCAGCTTGGGCGTGCGCGGGTCGTCCGGGCGGTGCAGGTTGTGCCCGAAGCCCGGCAGCGGCGTTTTGGTTTCCCGATGCCGGCGGGCGATGCGCTCGGCGGCCGCGGCCACGCCGTCGGGCGCGCTCATCATCTCGTCGATCAGTTCCGCCGCGCCCTGCATGGTGCCAAGAAAGGTGCCGCCGACGCCGAGCAGCCCGGCCGCCACGGCGCCCTGCAGCGATTCCGGTGCGCTCATCAGGGTGAGGCGCGTGGCGATGGCCGACGGCGTGATGCCGTGCTCGAGCAGCGTCACCAGCACCGCGTCGACGATTTTGACCTCGGTGGCCGAGGGCATGCGGCCCATGATCTGGAAGAACATCATCTGCGTGAAGGTGACCTCGCCGATCAGCTCGTCGACCAGGCTTTTGTCGCGCACGTAGATGGCGTCGTGGGTGTAGGTGCAGATGGCAGTGGTGGGTTTTCGTGGCTCGGCCATGACGGCGAGTTTCTCCCGCAGGGTGTCGTTGTCGGTGCGCCGGTCCGGTAGCGCGCCGTGCGCAACCCGACCCTCATGATGATGACAGTTTCCACCGTGCCGTTGAAGCCGGCGGTGGGATCGGTGTGGTAGAGGATGCGCGACCTGGCGCGGCACAGGAGCGCCGCGACTATTTTTTGGCGCTCGTCGCTCCGCTGCCAACGTCGGCGCGCAAGGCGCCGGCCATACGATTCCCCGGGTCGCCGTTCTGCTCTGTCGGGCGCGGCATCAGGTTCAGTGGATGGGCGCTGAGCATGCTGCGCAGCTGTTCGTGGAACACGCCCTGTTGTTCGCGGAACAGCGACACGCTGCGCTCCAGGTATTCGCGCAGCAGGCCGTGCAGGCTGTCGCCATAAAAGCGGATCAGCTGCTTGAGCACTTCGTCGGTGAGCAGCGAACCGCCGCCGTCGGCTTCTTGCTCGGCGATGATTTGCAGCAGCACGCTGCGGGTGATGTCCTCGCCGGTTTTCGAGTCGTGGACCTCGAACGGCTCGCCGGACAGCACCAGGCGCTTGACGTCCTCGAGGGCGACGAAGCAGCTCTGCGATGTGTCGTACAGCCGGCGGTTGGGGTATTTTTTCAGGATGCGCACGCGATGCCAGCTCCGCCTGGTGAACGTTGCCATGCCGCGTCGCGGGCCGATGCCGTGCCGCCCAGAGCCGAACGCTTGACAGGCCGTTGAAAAAGGGCAGGAAGCCCTTTTCAACGGCCTGTCAACGGGTCCCGACACACGCCGTCTTTCGGTCGCCTGTCGAGCCCGGACGACGGGTTGGCGCATCCCTGGCGCCACCCCGGCATCTGCAACCGCAATGACACATTCGATTGTACACAGGCGCCGCCCCATGGCGCCCCCGCCGCACATGAGTGCCACGCGGCGGCCGTATACTTTGCGCCTCAAGAATGTCGCGCCGGCAGCGTGATGCGGCCCGCCGGCGCCCCCCTGCGGAGTGTCCATGTCCAAGCTGTTGAAGGCG
>NZ_JAQVGQ010000163.1 GCF_028696615.1 Immundisolibacter sp.
GATGGCCAAGACAGATGCCGAACAACGGCACGCCGCGGTCCAGAAACTCGCCGATGGCGTCGATCGCGTAATCGCAGGGCTCGGGATCACCCGGGCCGTTCGACAGGAACACGCCGTCCGGCTGGCGTGCCAGAACCTCGGCGGCCGGCGTCCTGGCCGGCACCACCGTCACCTCGCAGCCGACGGCCACGAGACAACGCAGGATGTTGCGCTTGATGCCGAAATCATAGGCCACCACCCGAAAGCGCGGCGTCGGCGCCGGCGCGAACCCCTGCAGCGTCCACCCGCCACCTTGCCAGGCATAAGCCTCGCCGCAGCTGACCACCTGCGCGAGGTCCATGCCCTGCAAACCCGCGAAGGCGCGCGCCTGCGCCAGGGCGAAATCGGCATCGATGTCGGGCCCGGCCACGATGCAGCCGCCCTGCGCGCCGCCGCGGCGCAAACGGCCCGTCAGCGCGCGGGTGTCCAGGCCGGCGATGGCCACCACGCCACGCTCGCGCAGGTAGTCATCCAGCGCCTGCTCGGCGCGCCAGCTCGAATGCCGGCGCGGCAGGTGGCGAATCACCAACCCGGCGGCGTGCACGCCGTCCGATTCGGCGTCCTCGGCGTTACAGCCGACGTTGCCGATGTGCGGGTAGGTCAGGGTCACGATCTGCCGGCAGTACGACGGGTCGGTGAGAATCTCCTGATAGCCGGTCAAGGCGGTGTTGAACACCACCTCCCCCACGGCATGGCCGCGGGCGCCGACCGACACGCCGGGCATCAGCGTGCCGTCGGCGAGGGCGAGAAGTGCTGGCTCGGGCAATGCGGGCTCCGGTGGTTGCGTCGGGCGCAGCAAAAGCGGCGGGAGGCGTTGCCGCCGCCCGTCGCCGCAGGTGCTGGTAAGGCCGGCATTGTACCGGTACCCACCGGCCGCGGCCAAGGCGCGACCACGACTTTGTCCCGCGCAGAACCTTAGCGGATGTTTGTTTACATGGCATCCGGCGATGCTCTACAGTCGAGCCGCACCCGCTCGCACACGCAGGAGAACGGCATGGGCAAGATCGACCAGGGATTGTCGATGGGGGCCGACGAACCGGGGCTCGCCGTCACGCGGCGCGGCTTTCTGAAAGGCAGCGGCGGCACCGCGCTGGCGCTGGCCATGACCCAGCTCGGCGGCGCCGTGTCGTCCGCCTTCGTACGCGACGTGTTCGCGGCCGAGAAAACGCTCGACTACCGCGGCGTGCCGGACCTGTACCGGCAACTCTGGAACTGGGACAAGGTCACCTGGGGCTCGCACACCAACGTATGCCTGCCCGGTTCCTGCTCGTTCCATGTATACGTGAAGGACGGCATGGTCTGGCGCGAGGAACAATCGGCCAGGAACCACGCCAGCAACCCCAACTACCCCGACTACAACCCGCTCGGCTGCCAGAAGGGCTGTTCCTTCCACAGCAACCTGTACGGCGACGAGCGCATCAAATACCCGCTGCGGCGCATCGGCGAGCGCGGCTCCGGCAAGTGGGAGCGCATTTCCTGGGACGAGGCGGTCGGGGACATCGCCAGCGCCATCGTCGACGGCCTGGAGGAATTCGGCCCGGACAGCTTCGTGCTCGATCCGCCGCACGCGCACCTGGGCAGCGTCGGCTGGGCCGGCAGCCACCGCATGAACGCCGCCATCGGCGGCGTGAATCCGGACCTCAACGTGCTGATCGGCGACTTCTACAAGGGCATCTCCGACACCATCGGCAAGATGCACATCGGCTACAGCGCCGACAACCTGTTCGACGCCGAACTGGTGTTCACCACCTGCACCAACTGGTCGTACACCATGCCGGCGGTGTACCACTTCCTGACCGAGGCCCGTTACAACGGCACGGAGCTGGTGTCGATCGCGCCCGACTACAGCCCGAGCACCATCCACGCCGACTACCACGTGCCGGTCAAGACCGGCACCGACGCCGGCTTCTGGATGGCCATCTGCGAGGTGCTGGTCAGCGAGAACCTGATCGACCGCCCCTTCATCAAGGAACAGACCGACCTGCCGCTGCTGGTGCGCACGGACAGCGGCAAGTTCCTGCGCGAGACGGACGTCACCGGCGCCGGGCGCGAGGACCAGCTTTACGTGTACGACAGCAAGGCCGGCGCCATCGCCAGGGCACCGCGCGGCACGCTCAAGTTTTCCGGCGACCCGGCGCTCGAAGGCCGCTTCGAGGTCGCGCTGCACAACGGCAAGACGGTCACCGTCACGCCGGTATTCGAAAACCTCAAGCAGGTGCTCGCCGAACACACGCCCGAGAAGGCGCAGGCCATGACCGGCGTGCACCCGTCGCTGGTGCGCACGCTGGCCAAGAAGGTGGCCACCAAGCGCACGGCGGCCTACATCGGCTTCTCGTCGGCCAAGATCTATCACGGCGATCTTGCCGAGCGGTCGCTCATGCTGGCCATGGCGCTGACCGGCAACTGGGGCAAGCCCGGCACCGGCTGGAACTCCTGGGCCATGCCAGCCGACCATGTCGAGATGATGATGCTGCTGGAGAAGCCGGTGCATCAGGGCGGGCTCGCGCAGATCAAGGAACTCGAAGACGCGCTCGCCGCCAAGGCGCGTGCGGCGGACCCGGAAATCAGCCAGGAGCTGATCGGCGTCGAGCTCGTCAAGCACATGACGGCCATCGTCGGCACTGTTCCGCCGGTGTTCTTCCTCTACCACCACGCCGGCTACAAGGAGCTGTACGACAACGCCGCCTGGCACGACCCGGCGCTGAAAAAGTCCTTCACCGGCTACATGGACGAGGCGATCGAGAAGGGCTGGTGGAACAAGACCCACCTGCGCCCGGCCCCGGACAAACAGCCGCGGGTGCTGATGATCACCGCCAGCAACCCCATCCGGCGCGTGCGCAGCGCCGCGCTGCAGTATCCGAAGCACCTGTTCCCGAAGCTGAAGATGATGTTCGCGGTGGAGCCGCGCATGTCGTCCACGGCCATGTTCTGCGACATCGTCCTGCCGGCGGCCTGGTATTACGAAAAGCCGGACATGACCATCTCGATCACCACCAACCCGCGCATGTGCATGATCGAGCAGGCCGTGCAGCCGCCCGGCGAGTGCAGGCCGGAGTGGGACATCTACTCCGCCATCCTGCAGAAGGTGGTCGCCATCGCCGCCGAGCGCGGCCTCACCGGCTACCAGGACGTGTTCGGCCAGGAGCGCCGCTACGCGGACCTGTGGAACCGCTACAGCATGAACGGCTACCTCAAGACGCAGGAGGATGCGCTCAAGGAAATGGTGGCCATCGCCGAGGCCACCGGCACCTTCCCCAAGGGCACCACCTACGAGTCCTTCCGCAAGGCCGGCATGATCGAGCAGGCCAGCTTCGGCATGGGCTTCATGAAGGACGTGGTCGCCAACGAGTACGACCCGCGCAAGCCCTTCTTCAGCCTGCGCTGGCACGTGGACGAGAAAAAGACCTACCCCACCTACACGCGCCGGGCGCAGTTCTATCTCGACCACGACTGGTACCTCGAAGCGGACGAGGCGCTGCCGCGCTGGAAGGCGCAGCCGAAGATCGGCGGCGATCATCCGTTCGCCATCACCGGCGGCCACCCGCGCCACAGCGTGCACTCGGTGCACCTCGCGCAGCCCGCGCTGATGCGCCTGCACCGCGCCCAGCCGGTGATGCACGTCAACGACAAGGTCGCCAAACAGCGCGGCGTCGCCGACGGCGAGATGGTCGAGGTGTTCAACGACTTCTCGAACTTCGAAATCATGCTGCGCACCACGCCCACCGTGGCGCCGGACCAGGTGGTCGTCTACTTCTGGGAGGCCTACCAGTTCCCGGAATGGAAGGTCTACGACCGCCTGCTGATCGGCCAGCCGAAGCCGCTGCACCTGGCCGGCGGCTACGAGCAGTTGCGCTACTACCTCTACAACGGCAGCCCCGGCCCCAGCACCGACCGCGGCGTGCGGGTGGACTTTCGCAAGATCAAGAAGGCCTGAGCGGCGTCAGCCGTCTTTCAAGCCGCCTTTCAAGGAGGAATCACCATGGCATTCGCACCCCGCGGCGCGCCCAAGGAAGAACTGCTGCGCCACGACCGGCAGGTCGGCAACATCATCGATCTGAACAAATGCATGGGCTGCCAGACCTGCACGCAGGCCTGCAAGAGCCTGTGGACCACGCGCGAAGGCACCGAGCACATGCGCTGGATGAACGTGACCACGTTCCCAGGCGCCGGCTACCCGCGCGAGTACGAAAAGATGGGCGGCGGCTACGCCAAGGACGGCACGCCGACCCCCGGCAAGCTGACCACGCTCGCCGACGTCGGCGACAACTTCACCTTCAACCACGCCGACGTGTTCTATGCCGGCAAGGGCCAGTCGGTGCACCTGAAGCCGACCTCCGCCGTCACCGGCGAGGACCCCAAGTGGGGCTACAACTGGGACGAGGACGAGGGCGACGGCGACTGGCCGAACGGCTATTACTTCTACCTGCCGCGCAAGTGCTACCACTGCGCCGACGCGCCGTGCCTGAAGGCCTGCACGCACAACGCGCTGTACAAGCGCGCCGAGGACGGCATCGTGGTGCTGGACCAGGAGCGCTGCAACGGCGACCGGCTGTGCGTCGAGGCCTGCCCGTACAAGGCCATCTACTACAACCCGGTGTCGCAGAAGTCCGAAAAATGCGTGATGTGCTACCCGCGCGTCGAGCAGGGCATCGCGCCGGCCTGCGACCGCCAGTGCCCGGGCCGCACGCGCATGTTCGGCTACCTCGACGACCAGGAAAGCGACCTCTACAAACTGATCCACGTGCACAAGGTGGCGCTGCCGCTGCACCCGGAGTACGGCACGGAGCCGAACGTGTTCTACATCCCGCCGTTCGACACCACGCGCGCCTTTGCCGACGACGGCTCCATCACCGACGAGGGCCGCGTCGAGGCCGAGGTGCTGATCACGCTGTTCGGGCCGGACGTGGTGCCGGTCATCGCCAGGCTGAAGGCCGAGCGCGCCAGGCGCCAGCAGGGCGAGCCGTCCGAGGTCATGGACTTGCTGATCGGCCGCAACTTCTGGGATCGCTTCAAGGACTTCAGCAACGATCCGCTGCAGGAGGCCGTGTGATGGAAATCAGGCGCGTCACGGCCGACAACGCCGCCCTGCTCGATCCGATGAACGCCGTCTGGCAGCAGGCCGCCGGGCAGGATTTCCCCATGGTGCCGACACCGCTGAAGGGCAACCCGGCCATCGAGGCGATCTCGCCCTTCATCGCGCAGAGCACCGATCATGGCGTGATCCACGGCCTCAGCGTCGCGGGCCTGCACAACGGCAAGGTGCTGGCGCTGCGCCTGTCCTGGGCCAGCGACCGGCACGACAGGATTGCGGATCTGGATCAGTTCGTGGACGGCGTGGCGGTGATGTTTCCGCTCACCGCCAAGGCCAGCGCCGCGACCATGGGCAGCCCCGGCGAGCCGGTGAACGCCTGGTACTGGAAGGCCGACAAGGCCGACCAGCCCTTCGACGTGGTGGCCGAGGGCTACGGCACCTCCACCCGCCGGCCGGGCAAGGACGCGCAGCTCGTCTCGAAGGCCATCCACAAGGACGGCCGCTGGCACGTGGTGCTGCAGCGCCCGCTCAAGGTGGGCAACCAGTACGCCCAGTTCGAGCCCGGCACGCCCACCAAGCTCGCGTTTGGCGTGTGGAGCGGCGGCAACCGGGAACGCGCCGGGCGCAAGTCGTTCTCGGGCGACTTCACGCTGGTGCCGGTCGCGGCATGAGCGACGCCGCACTCGACACCGCGGAGTTGGCCATCGAGGCGCCGTCCGACGCCGCCACGCGCAGCCGTCTGTACGGTCTTTTCGCCACCGCGCTGCAATTCCCGCAGGGCGACATCGGCGCGGCGCTGGCCGACGGCGAGCTGTACGCGGCGTTCGCCGACACCGCCCGCGCCCTGCCCTACCGCTACACGTTTGTGGCGCCGGGGCTGCGCGACGCGCGTGCGC
>NZ_JAQVGQ010000164.1 GCF_028696615.1 Immundisolibacter sp.
GCCAGCTCGGCGACAAGGCCTACCACCAGCTGCCGGGCGTGCGCTCGCTGGACTTCGTACTGCTGTTCGTGCCGGTCGAGCCGGCCTACATGGAGGCGCTGCGCGCCGAGCCGGCGCTGTTCACCGAGGCGCTCGAGCGCAACATTGGTCTCGTCAATCCGACCACGCTGCTGACCACGCTGCGCATGATCCAGAACGTGTGGCGCTTCGAGCACCAGAGCCGCAACGCGCAGGAAATCGCCCGCCGCGCCGGCGATCTGTACGACAAGTTCGTCGGCTTCGTGCAGGACCTCGAAACCGTCGGTAGCCGCCTCAGGAGCACCCAGACCGCGTTCGATGCCGCGCGCAACAAGCTCGTCGCCGGGCGCGGCAACCTCGTCAAGCGGGCCGAGGAGCTGAAAGCACTCGGCGTGGACGCCGCCAAGTCGATGCCGGCCGACCTGCTCGACCAGGCGCAGGCCGAGCTGCCGGCGCCGGCGACCGACGGTTTTTGAGCTTGCCGTCGCAGTTCGACAACGTCACAGGGGGGTCCGTGTCCGATCGCCTCGTAACCCGCCTGCGCGGGCGGTTCTATTACGGCTGGGTGGTGCTGGCGGTGGCCTCGCTCGGCGGCTTCGTGTCCGCCGGCAGCAGCCAGATGTACATGGGCTCGGTGCTGCTGGCCATCACCGGCGACACCGGCTGGACCTATACCGCCATATCGAGCGCGCTGCTGGCCGGCACCGTCACCGGCGGCCTGGTGTCGCCGCTGGCCGGCGCCTGGGTCGACCGCCACGGGCCGCGCCTGTTGATGGGGCTCGCGGCGCTGGTGATGGCGGCCGGTTTCGTGCTGATGGGCTGGAGTCCGAACCTGGCGGTGTTCTATGTCGGCTACATGCTGGCGCGCGGGGCGGCACAGGGCGCGCTCGGCGGCGCCGCGCAGCGGGCCATCGCCGTGCACTGGTTTTTGCACTACCGCGGCCGGGCGCTGGGCATCGCCTCCATGTCGGTGCCGCTCGGTGGCGCCGCCATGGCGTTTGCCGGCGCCTGGGCGCAGCGGCACGGCTGGACCTGGCGCGAGCTGTTCGTGGCCATGGGGGGGCTGACGGTGCTGACGGTGCTGCCGTCGGCCTGGCTGCTGCTGCGCAGGAGTCCCGAGGCGCTTGGCCTGCAGCCGGACGGCGGGCCGGTGGCGACGCGCGCCGCCAGGCCTGGGCGGCGGCGCGTCGCAGCCGACGAGTATCCCTGGACCCTGCCGCAGGCGCTGCGCACCCGGGCGCTGCATCTGCTGATGGCGGCGGCGGTGGTGGCGATCGCCGCCAACGGCACGGTGGTGTTCTACCACGTCACTTATCTGGTCAGCCGCGGCGTGTCGCAGGTGCAGGCGGTGACGGCGGTCAGCGTGCTGGCGCTGACCGGCGCGCTGGCCAACGTGGTGTGGGGCTATCTGTCGGAATTCGTGGCCGAGCGCACGCTGGCCATCGTCTCGCAGCTGCTGGCGGCGGCCAGCGTGCTGCTGTGGCTGACGGTCGACAGCGCCGGTGGAGCGTTGCTGATGTCGGCGCTGATGGGCCTTTTGGTGCGCGGCGAGGGCTCGCTGACCGGGCTGATCCTGACCCACTACTTCGGGCGCTTCGCGTTCGGCCGCATCGCCGGGCTGATGGCGAGCTTCCAGCTGGTGGCGCTGGGCCTGGGGCCGGTGGTCGCGTCGGCCGTGTACGATGTTTCCCGGTCCTATGCCGCCATCTACGGCCTGATCGCCGCCGGCTATGTCGGCTCGGCGTGCTTTTATCTGCTGGCGCGCCGCCCGGCGCCGCCGGCCGAACCCGCCTTCCAACCCACCTGAAGGAGTCCGCGATGAATTTTCCCGAACTGGTCCAGGCCCGGCGCAGCGTGCGCGACTACGACCTCAGCCAGCCGGTGACCGACGCCGACCTCGAGGCCATTTTCGGCGACGTGATCCTGTCCCCGAGCGCCTTCAACCTGCAGCCGTGGACTTTCGTGGTGGTGCGCGACGCCGAGCAGAAAAAGCGCCTGCGCGCCGCCAGCATGGATCAGGCGCAGGTGGAGAACTGCGGCGCTGCCATCGTGGTGTGCGCCAAGCTCGACGCGCACAACGACGCCCCGGCCGTGTTTGCGCAGGCGCCGCAGCCAGTGCGCGAGCGCATGGTGGCCATGACCGCGCAGATGTACGGAAACAACGCGCAGTTCGCGCGCGACGAGGCCATCCGCGGCGCGAGTCTGGCGTCGATGACGCTCATGTATGCCGCCAAGGAGCGCGGTTTCGACACCGGTCCCATGATCGGCTTCGACCCGCAGGCGGTGGCCGAGGTCATCGGTCTTACCGACAACTTCATCCCGGCCATGCTGATCGTGATGGGCCGCGGCACCGCACCGGCCACGCCGCGCGGCTACCGCAAGCCGCTCGGCGAGGTGGTGAAGCTGGAGACCCTGGGCGGCCGCGGGCTGGTTTAGCAGGCCGTTGAAAAATCGTTTTCATTGGCCTGTTGAGGCCAATTCGGTTCGCGGCTGAAGCCGCTCCTATTGGGGCCGGCATTGGGGCCGGCGTCGTCACGCGCGGTCGGCGGGTGAGGCGGCGTTTCCCCGCCGCTCACGCCACCGCGCGGCGCAGGCGGTCGTGCACCGCGCGCCAGGCCTCGCCGGGCGGCGGGGTTTCGATCAGTAGCCGATCGAAACCGCCGCCGTCGAGCTCGCGCAGCGCCGCGTACAGCCGCTGGCCGTAGGCGGCCGGTTCGTCGTCGAGCGCGATGCCGTCGCCGAGCGGGCGGCGCAGCGCCAGCACACCCACGCGCAGGCCCTGCGCCTTAAGCTGCGCCAGTCGCCCCGGCAGGGCTGCGCCGTCCACCAGCTCGGCCGGCGTGCGCGGCGCGTAATGGCGCGCCAGCAGACCCGAGGCGCGCGGCGCCGGGCCGTGCCGATCGGCGTCGGCCGCATGCGGCGCCACGCCGGTGACGCGGGCGATGTCGGCCGCGCCGATGGCGCCCGGGCGCAGCACCACCGGCACGCCGCGACTGAGATCCACGATGGTCGACTCGAGCCCCACCCGGCACGGCCCGCCGTCCAGGATCAGCGGCACGGCATCGCCGAATTCGGCCCGCACGTGCGCCGCCGTGGTCGGACTCACGTGGCCGAAGCGGTTGGCCGACGGCGCCGCGATGCCGCTGCCAAACGCGCGCAGCAGCGCGAGCGCCAGCGGGTGGTCCGGCACGCGCAGCGCCAGGGTGTCCTGGCCGCCGCTGACCGCCGCCGGCACGCGCGCATGGCGGCGCAGGATCAGCGTCAGCGGGCCGGGCCAGAAGGCCGCCGCCAGCGCGCGGGCGCTGGCCGGCACCTCGCGCGCCCAGTCCTCGAGCGCGGCGTCCGGCGGCAGGTGCACGATCAGCGGATGGTCGGCCGGGCGGCCCTTGAGCGCGAAGATGCGCGCTAGTGCGGCCGGATTGAGCGCGTCGGCGCCAAGGCCGTAGACGGTTTCGGTCGGCAGCGCCACCAGCTGCCCGGCGCGCAGCAGCTCGACCGCGCGGGTGATCAGCGCGTCGGTTTCGCCGCTCATGGCGCCAGCCGGTCGATGCGCGCGGCGAGGATGAAGTCGTTGCGGCTCAAGCCCCCCACGCTGTGCGTCCACAGCCGCACCCGGACCCGGCCCCAGGCGAGCAGCAGCTCGGGGTGGTGGTCCTCGGCCTGCGCGAGCGCGCCGATGGCGTCGACCAGCGCGAGACCACGGGCAAAGTCCGCCAGCCGGTACTCGCGCTCGAGGTGGTGACCGTCGACGATGCGCCAGGCCGGATCGAGCTGTCCCAGCAGCGCCGCCTGCTCGGCCGCCGCCAGCGGCGGCGTGCCGGGCGGCAGTGGCGTGCAGTGTTGGTGGACGAGTTCGCTCATGGCTCAGGCGCGCTCGAACAGCGCGATCGATTCCACGTGCGCCGTGTGCGGGAACATGTCCACGATGCCGGCGCGCACGAGCCGGTAACCCTGGCCGGCCAGCAGCCCCGCGTCGCGCGCCAGCGTGGCCGGGTTGCAGGACACGTACACGATGCGCGCCGGACCCGGCGTGGGCAGCGCGCTGCACAGCGCCTGCGCGCCCGAGCGCGGCGGGTCCAGCAGCCAGGCGTCCTGGCGGCCGAGGCGCGCGAGCGCCGCCGCGGCGTCGTCGCAGAGGTTCACGGTCTCGAAGGTGCACTGCTCGGCAAGCCCGGCGCGCCGGGCGTTGCCGCGGGCGCGCGCCACCAGGGCGCCGTCGCCCTCTAGGCCCAGCACCCGCGCGCCGCGGCGCCCGAGCGCCAGGCTGAAGTTGCCGACCCCGCAGAACAGGTCCGCCACGCGCTCGCCGGGCATGGGCGCCAGCAGGTCCACTGCCAGCGGCACCAGGCGCTGGTTGATGGCGAAGTTGACCTGCGTGAAATCGAGCGGTCCGAATTCGAGTTCGAGGTCGAAGGCGTCCAGCCGGTAACGCGGCGGTTGATCGCCGGCCGGCGGCAGCGGGTGCACGCTGTCCGGACCCGCCGGCTGCAGGAACCAGCGCACGCCGTGCTCGGCGGCAAAGCCGGTCAGCGCGGCGCGGTCGGCGTCGGTGAGCGGCAGGAGGTGGCGCATCACCAGCAGCACCTCGTCGTCGCTGGCGGTGACCTCGAGCTGCGGCACCTGCGCCGCCACCGTGAGGCCGCCGAGCAGCGTGCGCAGCGGCCCGATCAGCGCCGCCAGGCGCGCGTCCAGCACCGGGCAGTCGTGCGTGTCGGTGATGAACGACGAGCGCCGTTCGCGAAAGCCGACCAGCACGCCGCCGTGCTTGGGCACCAGGCGCACGCCAAGGCGCGCCCGGCGCCGGTAATGCCAGGCCGGCCCGGTCAGCGGCTGCAGCCACTGCGCCGGCTGCACGCCGCCGATGCGGGCGAGTTTTTCCTGCAGCTGGGCGTGCTTGTCCGCCACCTGCGCGGCGTGGTCCTGATGCTGCAGCACGCAGCCGCCGCAGCGCCCGTACACCGCGCAGCGCGGCTCGACGCGCTGCGGCGAGCGTTCCAGCACCTCGGTGACGACGGCCTCGTCGTAGTTGGCGTGCCGGCGCAGGCGCGCGGCGTGCACCAGCTCGCCGGCCAGCGCGCCGTCGACAAAGCACAGCTTGCCGTCGACGTGCGCCACACCCTGACCGGCGTCGGCCATGCGCTCGATGCGCAGCGGTGCCGGCAGCGGCTGCTGGGCGGGGGGGCGGAGACGGCGGTTGCTGCGGCTCATGGGCATCGGTGAAAAAAGAGCGCAGCGCGGGCCTGTACCGCGCTGCGGCGAATGGAATGTTTCATTCCCATTATCGGCGCGGCGCCCGCTCGGACGGCACGGCGCGGCGCGGCATCGTCACCAGCAGCACGCCGCCCAGCACCAGGCCGGCGCCGAGCAGCTGGAGGGGCGTGGCCGGCTCGCCGAGCAGCACCACGCCGAGGTAAATGGTGATGATGGGCCCGGTCGAGCCGATCAGCGCCACCCGGCCGGCGCCGATGCGCTTGATGGCCTCGGCCAGCAGCAGGCTCGGCAGCACGGTCGACAGCAGCGCCATGGCGAGCGCGAGGCCCAGGATCGATGCCGGCTGGCGCAGCGCCGAGAGCGGCTGGCTGACCGCGAACTGCACCACAACGAACAACGTCGAGATCAGCATGGCGTAGGCAGCCGTGCGGCGGGCGCCGATGCGGGCGATGGTGCCGCCGCTGGCCAGCAGGTACAGCGCGTAGGCCACCGCCGAGCCGAACACCAGCGCGCTGCCGAGCGCCAGCGCCGCGCGGTCGTGCGCCAGGTGCAGGTCATTGGCGAAGGCCAGCGCAATGCCGGCGTAGGACAACGCCAGCGCCGCGTGCTCGCGCCGCGCCACGCGCCGGCGGCCGAGCCAGGCGCCGATCACCACCACCAGCGTCGGGTAGGTGAACAGGATCAGCCGCTCGAGGCTGGCGTTGATGTAGGCGAGGCCCCAGAAGTCGAGG
>NZ_JAQVGQ010000165.1 GCF_028696615.1 Immundisolibacter sp.
CGCTGTTCCCGTTCGAGGCCGCGTTCTACGAGCGCCACGGCGTGCCGGTGAGCGTGGTCGGCCATCCGCTGAGCGCCTGCCTCAAGCCGGTCACGCCGGCGCAGCGCGCGGCGGCGCGGGCCGAACTCGGTCTGCCGGCCGACACGCCGGTGCTGGCGCTGCTGCCGGGCAGCCGCGCCAGCGAGTACCGGCGCCTGACGGGTCTGTTTCTCGACACCGCGCAGTGGCTGCGCGCCAACGGCCGGCCGTGCGCGGTGGTGGTACCGCTGGTCGACGCCGCCGCGCGAGCGGCGGTGGAAGGCGAGCTGCGCGCCCGCGGCGCGGGCCTGTCCTGCACCTTGCTCGACGGACAGGCGCAGCGGGCCATGACCGCCGCCGATGCGGTGCTGCTCGCCTCCGGCACCGCCACGCTCGAGGCCATGCTGCTGGCCCGGCCGATGGTGGTGGCGTATCGCCTGTCGCCGCTCACCTACGCCATCGCCCGGCGCCTGGTGCGCGCGCCGCACGTGGCGATTCCCAATCTCCTCGCCGGCCGGCGGCTGGTGCCGGAATTCATCCAGCACGCGGCAACGCCCGCGGCGCTCGGCGCGGCGCTCGCCGAGCTGCTCGAACCGGCCGCGAGCGCCGCCATGCAGGCCGAGCTCGCCGCGCTGCACCCGCCGACCGACGTCGATCCCGCCGAGCTCGCCGCGCAGGCGGTGCTGGGCGAGGCCTTCGAGCGGGAGCGACGCGCCGGGGACGCGGCCGCGTGGCGCTGAGTCTGCTGCTGGCCGGGGTGGACGAGGTCGGCCGCGGCCCGCTTGCCGGGCCCGTGGTCGCTGCCGCCGTGATCCTCGACCCGGCCCGGCCGATCGCGGGACTCGCCGATTCAAAGACGCTATCGGCCGCGCGGCGCCAAGCGCTGGCGACGCAGATCAGGACCGAAGCGCTCGCCTGGGCGCTCGGCCGCGCCGAGGTGGAGGAGATCGATCGCCTCGACATCCTGCAGGCGAGCCTGCTGGCCATGCAGCGCGCCGTGGCGGCGCTCACGCTCGCGCCGGCGCGCATCCTGGTGGATGGCAAGCACCGCCCGCCGGGACTGCCGCAGGCCGAGCCGGTGATCGGCGGCGATGCCACGGTGCCGGCCATCAGCGCCGCCTCCATCATCGCCAAGGTGGCGCGCGACGCCGAGCTCGACGCTCTCGACGCCGTCCATCCCGGCTATGGTCTTGCCCGCCACAAGGGCTATCCGACGGCCGAGCATCTGGCGGCGCTCGCCCGGCTCGGGCCGAGCGCCTGCCACCGGCGCAGCTTCGGCCCCGTGCGCCGGCTGCTGGGCGGCGCGGGCTAAACTTATTCGCCCTACCGCTCTTCTCGTCGGCTGCCCATGACCTGCGCGGGCTTCGTCCATCTTTGCGTGCACAGCGAGTACTCGCTCACCGACAGCGTGCTGCGGGTGGACGAGCTGGTCGATGCCGCGCGCGCGGCCGGCATGCCGGCGCTGGCCGTCACCGACGCCGGCAACCTGTTCGCCGCGGTCAAGTTCTACAAGGCGGCGCAGGCGGCCGGCATCAAGCCCATCATCGGCGCGGATGTCATGCTGTGGGAGCAGGCCGACGCCAGCGCGGCCACGCGTCTGCTGCTGCTGTGCCAGAACCACCAGGGCTACGTGAACCTGTGCCGGCTGCTGAGCCGCGCCTACCTGGACGGCCAGCGCGCCGGGCGCCCGGGTGTGCAGCGCGACTGGCTGCCGGGTAACGTCGATGGCCTGATCGCGCTGTCGGGCGGCCTTGCCGGCGACGTCGGCCAGGCGCTTTCGAGCGGTGCCATGGACAAGGCCGCGCGCCTGCTGGCCGACTGGCAGGCGCTGTTCCCGAACCGCTATTACCTCGAGCTTGCGCGCACCGGCCGCCCCGGCGAGGAGGCCTACATCGCCGCCGCCGTGGAGCTCGCCGTTGCCGCCCGGGCGCCGGTGGTGGCCAGCAACGATGTGCGGTTCCTGACTGCGCAGGACTTCGAGGCGCACGAGGCGCGCGTGTGCATCGCCGAAGGCCGGGTGCTCAACGACCCGCGCCGGCCGCGCCCGTATTCCGAGCAGCAATACCTGCGCACGCCGGCCGAGATGGCCGAATTGTTCGCCGACCTGCCGGAGGCGCTCGAGAACACGCTCGCCATCGCACAGCGCTGCAACCTCGAACTCACGCTCGGCCGCCCGCTGCTGCCGGCCTTCCCGACACCCGACGGCGTGAGCGCCGAAGATTACGTCGCAGAGCAGGCCAAGACCGGCCTCAAGGCCCTGCTCGCCAAGGCCAAGCCCGCCGATGAGGCGCCCTACTGGCAGCGGCTCGACGTGGAACTCGGCGTCATCAACCGCATGGGCTTTGCGGGCTACTTCCTGATCGTCGCCGACTTCATCGCCTGGGCGCGCGGCCACGGCGTGCCGGTCGGGCCCGGTCGCGGCTCGGGCGCGGGCTCGCTGGTGGCCTGGGCGCTCGGCATCACGCGTCTGGACCCGCTCGCCAACGACCTGCTGTTCGAGCGGTTCCTGAACCCCGAGCGCGTGTCGCTGCCGGACTTCGACGTCGACTTCTGCATGGACGGCCGCGACCGGGTGATCGACTACGTGGCCGAGCGCTACGGCCGCGAGCGGGTGTCGCAGATCATCACCTACGGCTCGATGGCGGCCAAGGCGGTGGTGCGCGACGTCGGGCGCGTGCTGGGTCTGCCGTACGGCTTCGTCGATTCGATCGCCAAGCTGATCCCGTTCGAGCTCGGCATCACGCTCGACAAGGCGCTCGCCGACGAGCCGCAATTGCGCACGCGCTACGAGCAGGAGGACGAGGTCCGCACGCTGATCGACCTGGCCCGCTCGCTCGAGGGTCTGGCGCGCAACGCCGGCAGGCCCGCCGGCGGCGTGGTCATCGCGCCCGGCCCGCTCACCGACTTCGTGCCGCTGTTCTGCGAAGCCGGCGGCGGCAGCCCGGTCACCCAGTACGACAAGGACGACGTGGAGGCGATTGGCCTCGTCAAGTTCGATTTTCTGGGTCTGCGCACGCTCACCATCATCAAGTGGGCGCTCGAGACGCTCGCCCGGCGCGATCCCAAATTCGCGGGCTTCGACATCGACGACCTGCCGCTGGATGACCCCGACGCCTACGCGCTGCTGCGCCGCTGCGAGACGACCGCGGTGTTCCAGCTCGAATCGCGCGGCATGCGCGATTTGATCCGCCGCCTGCAGCCGGACTGCTTCGACGACGTGGTGGCGCTGGTGGCGCTGTACCGGCCGGGGCCGCTGCAGTCCGGCATGGTGGACGACTTCATCGACCGCAAGCACGGCCGCGCCCGGCCGGATTACCTCGAGCCGCGCCTGGAACCGGTGCTGCGGCCGACCTACGGCGTCATCCTGTACCAGGAACAGGTGATGCAGATCGCCCAGGTGCTGGCCGGCTACAGCCTGGGCCAGGCGGATCTGCTGCGCCGCGCCATGGGCAAGAAAAAGCCCGAGGAGATGGCCAAGCAGCGTTCGGGTTTCGTGGACGGCGCGGTCGCCAATGGCGTGTCCGCGGCGCGCGCCGGCGAAATCTTCGATCTCATGGAGAAGTTCGCCGGCTACGGCTTCAACAAGTCGCACTCGGCCGCCTACGCGCTGCTGTCCTACCAGACCGCGTGGCTGAAGGCGCACCACCCGGCCGCCTTCATGGCCGCCGTGCTGTCGGCCGACATGGACAGCACCGACAAGGTGGTGACGCTGATCGATGAGTGCCGGCGCATGCAGCTGCCGGTGCTGGCGCCCGACATCAACCGCGGCCGGCACGCGTTCACCGTCACCGACGACGGCGCCATCGTTTATGGTCTTGGCGCCGTCAAGGGCGTCGGCGAGGCGGCCATCGAGGCCATCGTCGAGGCGCGCGAGGCCGGCGGGGCGTTCAAGGATCTGTTCGATTTCTGCCGCCGCATCGACCCGCGGCGCGTCAACAAGCGCGCCGCCGAAGCGCTGATCCGCGTCGGCGCCTTCGAGGGTCTCAACGACCACCGCGCCGCGCTGCTCGCCACCCTGCCGCAGGCCTACACGCTGGCCGAACAGGAAAGCCGCGCCGCCGACGCCGGCCAGAACGACATGTTCGGCGGGCCGCTGGCCAGCGGTCCGGCGCCGACGCCGCCGCTCGCGGACTGCCCGCGCTGGAGCACGGCCGAGCGCCTGGCGGCCGAGCGCGAGTCGCTGGGGCTGTGGCTGTCCGGCCACCCGATCGAAAGTTACGAAGCCGAATTGCCGCGCCTGGTGGATTGCCGTCTGGCCGACGTGCAGCGCTTCGAGGGCCGCAGCGCGCGTGTGGCGGGCCTGGTCACCGCCAGCCGCACCCTCACCAAGGGCCGGCGCATGACCTTCGTCACGCTCGACGACCGCACCGCGCGCCTTGAAGTGACGCTGTTCGACGAGCAGCTCGACGGCGCCGGCGACCTGCTCGCCCGCGACCGCCTGCTGGTGGTCGAGGGCCAGGTGTCGGTGGACGAGTTCAACGGCGGCTACCGCATCCGCGCCGAAAAGGCGCTGCCGCTGGCGGCCGCCCGCGCCGGGCGCGGCGCGCTGCTGATGATCGGCATCGACACCGCCCGCGCGCCGGCCGATCTTCCGGCGCGCCTGGCCGAACTGCTCGATGCCCACCGCGGGCCGTGCCCGGTGCTGCTCGACTGCCGCACCGGCCAGGCCCGCGGCCTGCTGCGCGCGGCGCCCAAGGTACGCGCCGACGACGAACTGCTGGCGCGGCTCACGGCGCTGGCGGGCGTCACGCGGGCCGAATTCCGTTACGATCCGCCGCCCACGCGCGCGCCGGCGTTGACCATCGCCCCGTCGCCTGCCCCTGCGGCGGACCGCTCGGACGCCCTCGTCGATAGCGACTACGGTGCATTCGCCGACAGCACCGCCGACTGAACCGGACCGGACATGCCATTCCAGTTTCTCGAATTCGAAAAGCCCATCGCCGAGCTCGAGGCGCGCATCGACGAGCTGCGCCAGACCGCCGGCGCCGGCACGGTCAGCCTGGACGAGGAAATCACGCGCCTGCAGCGCAAGCTGGACAGCCTCACCGACAGCATCTTCGGCAAGCTGACGCCGGTGCAGATCGCCCAGCTCGCCCGCCACCCGGAGCGGCCGTACACGCTGGACTACATCCGCCGCGTGTTCACCGACTTCGAGGAACTGCACGGCGATCGCATGTTCGCCGACGACCCCTCCATCGTGGGAGGACTCGCGCGGCTCGACGGCCGCCCGGTGCTGGTGATCGGTCACCAGAAAGGCCGCGACGTGCAGGAGAAAGTCCGCCGCAACTTCGGCATGCCCAAGCCCGAGGGCTACCGCAAGGCGCAGCGCCTGATGCGCACCGCCGCGCGTTTTCGGCTGCCCATCGTCACCTTCATCGACACGCCGGGCGCCTACCCGGGCGTGGACGCCGAAGAGCGCGGCCAAAGCCAGGCCATCGCCGAGAGCCTGTACCTGATGGCGCGCCTGCCGGTGCCGATCGTGTGCGTGGTGATCGGCGAGGGCGGCTCCGGCGGGGCGCTCGCCATCGGCGTCGGCGACCGCCTGCTGATGCTGCAGTACGGCACCTATGCCGTCATCTCGCCGGAGGGCTGCGCCGCCATCCTGTGGAAAGACTCCGGCAAGGCGGAACTGGCCGCCGAGGCCATGGGCATCACCGCGCCGCGCCTGCACGAGCTGGGGCTGGTGGACGAGATCATCCCCGAGCCGCGCGGCGGCGCCCACCGCGATTTCGACACCGCCGCCGCGGCCGTGCGCACCGCCGTGCTGCGGCACATGGACGAACTCACCGGCCTGCCGGCGGCGGATCTGCTGGAACGTCGGCTCGCGCGCCTGCGCGGCTACGGCGTCTACAAGGAAGGGTGAGCGACGCGCCCGGCCTGGCCCTGATCTGCGCGGCGCTCGCGCACAGCCCGGCGCCGGTCACGCTGCGCGTCGCCT
>NZ_JAQVGQ010000166.1 GCF_028696615.1 Immundisolibacter sp.
TCGAGTTCTATCTGCCGCTGTTTTTCGAGACCACCGCCACGCTGTTCGACTACCTGCCGCCGGGCACGCTCATCGCCTGGCAGGAGGGCTGTTTGGCAGCCGGCGACGCCTTCTGGGCCACGGTGCGCGAGCGCTACACGGCGCGCGAGATCGCCCGCGACTACCCGCCCCTGCCGCCGGCCGAGCTGTACCTTGATCCGGGCGCCGTGTTCGCCGGCATCAAGCGCTTTGCGCAGGTGGCGCTGCACGAGGCCGCCGACGAGTACGCGCTGGCCGTGGCCGCCGCCCCGGCGCTGCCGGTGGACAGCCGCGCCGCCCGGCCGCTGGCGGCGCTCGAAGATTTCATCGCCGGCTTTGCCGGGCGCACGCTGATCGCCGCCGAGAGTCTCGGCCGGCGCGAGACGCTGCGCGAAATGCTGGCGCGCCAGCACATCGGCGTGCAGGTGCTGGACGACTGGGCGCAGTTTCTGGCATCGGATACGCGCCTGGCCATTGCGGTCGCGCCGGTGGACGACGGCCTGCTGCTGCCCAAGGCCGGCATCGCCATCGTCGCTGAGAGCCAGATCTACGGCGAGCACGTGGTGCAGCAGCGCCGGCGCGAGCGGCGCGAGACCGACCCCGAGGCCGTCATCCGCAACCTGACGGAGCTCGCCCCGGGCGACCCCGTGGTGCACATCGAGCACGGCGTCGGGCGGTATCTGGGGCTCGAAACGCTGGACGTCGGCGGCGGCGCCGGCGAGTACCTGGCGCTCGAATACGCCGATCACGCCAAGATTTACGTGCCGGTCGGCAGCCTGGAACTGGTGCATCGCTACACCGGCGCCGACGCCGCGCACGCGCCGCTGCACAAGCTCGGCAGCGGCGACTGGCAGCGCGCGCAGCGCAAGGCGCGCGAGCAGGTGCGCGACGCCGCCGCCGAGCTGCTGGCCATCTACGCCAAGCGCGCCGCGCGCGGCGGGCACGCCATTCCACTGCCGGACGACTACGCGCGCTTCGCGGCCAGCTTTCCGTTCGAGGAAACGCCGGACCAGGCGCGCGCCATCGCCGACGTGCTGGCCGACCTCGCCGCCGAGAAGCCCATGGACCGCGTGGTGTGCGGCGACGTCGGCTTCGGCAAGACCGAGGTCGCCGTGCGCGCGGCGTTCGTGGCGGCGCACGCGGGCCAGCAGGTGGCGGTGCTGGTGCCGACCACGCTGCTCGCCCAGCAGCACGCCGAGACCTTCCGCAATCGCCTCGCCGACTGGCCGCTGCGCGTGGCGGCGCTGACGCGCTTCGAATCCAAGGCCGAGCAGCAGCAGATCCTCACGCAGCTGGCCGCGGGCCAGGTCGACATCGTGATCGGCACCCACCGCCTGCTGCAGAAGGACGTGGCCTTCCAACGCCTGGGGCTCGTGATCATCGACGAGGAGCACCGTTTCGGCGTCAAGCAGAAGGAGGCTTTCAAGGCACTGCGGGCGGAAGTCGACGTGCTGACGCTGACCGCGACGCCCATCCCGCGCACGCTGAGTCTGGCCATGTCCGGCCTGCGGGATCTGTCGATCATCGCCACCCCGCCGCCGCGGCGCATGGCGGTCAAGACCTTCGTGCGGCCGTTCGATGCCGAGCTGGTGCGCGAGGCGTGCCTGCGCGAGTTCAAGCGCGGCGGGCAGGTGTACTTCCTGCACAACAAGGTGGAGACCATCGAGCGTGTGGCGCACGACCTGCGTCAGCTGTTGCCGGAAGCGACGCTGCGCGTGGCGCACGGCCAGATGCCCGAGCGCGAGCTCGAACGCATCATGGCGGACTTCCACCATCGGCGTTTCAATCTTTTGGTGTGCACCACCATCGTCGAGAGCGGCATCGACGTGCCGACCGCCAACACCATCATCATCGACCGCGCCGACAGCCTGGGTTTGGCCCAGTTGCACCAGCTGCGCGGGCGGGTCGGCCGCTCGCACCACCAGGCGTATGCCTACCTCATGGTGCCGAGCCGGGATGCGCTCAAGGGCGATGCGCTCAAACGCCTCGAAGCCATCGAGTCGCTCGGCGAGCTCGGCATCGGCTTCACGCTCGCCAGTCACGACATGGAAATCCGCGGCGCCGGCGAGCTGCTCGGCGACGAGCAGACCGGCCACATCCAGGAAATCGGCTTCACGCTGTTCAACGAACTGCTGGAGCGCGCCGTGCGCGACATCCGCGCCGGGCGCACGCCGGACTTCGACGCCGCCGTGCACCAGGAACTCGACATCAACCTCGGCGGCGCCGCGCTGCTGCCCAGCGACTACGTGCCGGACGTGCACCAGCGCCTGGTGCTGTACAAGCGCGTCGCCGGCGCGACCGATCTTGCGGCGCTCGAAGACCTGCAGGTGGAACTGGTGGACCGCTTCGGGCCGCTGCCGGCGCAGGCCGGATTGCTGTTCGCTCAGGCGCGGCTGCGCATTGCGGCACGCGCGCTCGGCGTCACCGCCATCACCGGCGGCGAGCACGGCTTTACGGTGAGCTTCACCGAGCAGCCGGCCATCGACGTGGACGCGCTGCTCAAGCTGATTCGCGGCGAGCCGAAGGTGTACCGCTTCGACGGGCGCAGCAAGCTCACCGCCACCGTGCACACCGACACGGCGCAGGCGCGGCTCGATGCGGTGGAAACCCTGCTCGACAGACTCACGCCGCGCCGGGCCGCTGCCGCGGCGGGCCGGGCGCGGGCCTGACTGGCTCCCGACGAATCAGATACTGCGCGCGAGGCGCCCCTGCCTCGCCATCACAGGCCGTTTTTCGACGGCCCGCTAATCCTTGAACAGCTTGCGCCCGCGGCGGCGGGCGCGGCGCTTGCGCTCGATCTGGCTTGGGGTAAGCACGTTCACGCGCCCGGCGTAGGGGTTCTCGCCCTGTTTGGTGACGATGCGCACCGGCGTGCCGGCCAGGTGCAGCGCCTCGCGAAAACTGTTTTCGAGATAGCGCAGGTAATGCGCCGGCAGGTTGGCCACCTGCGTGCCGTGGATGACGATGGTCGGCGGCACGTGCCCGCCCTGGTGGGCATAGCGCAGCTTGGCGCGCCGGCCGGCCACCATGGGCGGCGGGTTGGCGGCGACGATGGTCTCGAGCAGGCGCGTCAGCTCCGGCGTCGAGGCGCGCGCAATGGCACTTTGCTGCACGGCAAAGGCGGCGCGCATCAGCGCCTGCACGCCGCGCCCGGTCTTGGCGCTGATGAACTCGACCGGCGCGAAATCGACGAACGGCAGGCGGCGGGCGATCTCGCGCCGGAGCGCGCCGCGCGCGGCCTCGTCGAGCGTGTCGGACTTGTTCACCGCCAGCACCAGCCCGCGCCCGCGCTGCAGCACTTGACCGGCGATGTGCGCGTCCTGGTCGGTGACGCCCTGCGTGCCGTCGAGCACCAGGATCACCACCTGCGCCTGGTCGATCGCCTGCAGGGTCTTGATGACGCTGAATTTCTCGATCGCCGCATGCACCTGCGCGCGCCGGCGCAGACCGGCGGTGTCCAGCAACACGCAGTCGCGGCCGTCCACCGTGACCGGCACGCGCACGCAGTCACGCGTGGTGCCCGGCAGCGGGCTTTCGATGAGCCGCTGCTCGCCGGCCAGGCGGTTGATGAGCGTGGACTTGCCGGCGTTCGGCCGGCCGACCACGGCGAACACCGGCCGGGTGTCGGTCTCGGCCGGCGCGGGCGCCTCATCGGCAGCCGGAAAATCGGCCAACACCGCATCCAGCAACTCGGCCACGCCGTGACCGTGACTGGCCGAGATCGGCCACGGCTCACCCAGACCGAGCTCGAAGAAATCGGCCCGCACCAGCTCGGTGTTCAGGTGCTCGGCCTTGTTGACCGCCAGCCACACGTGCCGGCCGCGCTCGCGCAGCGTGGCCGCGATGGCGTGATCGTCGGCGGTCAGCCCGGCGCGGGCGTCCACCACCAGGATCACCGCATCGGCCTCGTCGGCCGCGGCCAGCGCCTGCTCGCTCACCTTGCCCGAGAGTTCCGGGTCCTCGCCCAGCATGCCGCCGGTGTCGATGACCCAGAACGGCCGCTCACCGAGCCGGCCCGCGCCCAGCAGCCGGTCGCGCGTGACGCCGGGAAAATCCGCCACCAGCGCGTCGCGACTGCGCGTCAGGCGGTTGAAGAGCGTCGATTTGCCCACGTTGGGCCGGCCGAGCAGCGCGATGACGGGCGTCATGACGGCATTCAGTCGGCCGCCCGCAGGCCGTACAAGTGCCCGCTCTCGGACAGGAAATAGGCGATCCCGCCCTGCACCTGCGGTGCCAGCAGGAAGGCGTCCTTGGTCGGCCGGATGCGCCCGACCAGCGTGCCGTCGTCGGCCCGCAGCCAGTGCACATAGCCCTCGCCATCGCCCACGGCAATGTAGGAGCCGACCGCGGCTGGCGCCGTCAGATGCCGGCCCTTGAGCGCGTCCTGCTGCCAGTAGACGGCGCCGCTGCGCTGGTCGAAGGCGACCACGCGGTCGTCGGTGTCGACGCCGTAGACGTTGAAATCGTCGGCCGCGAGCGCGCTGTCGCAGGACAGCTCCCGTGCCCAGCCGACCGTGCCGCTGGCCAGCTCGATGCCGGACACCCGCCCTTGATAGGCACCGGCGAACACCGCCCCGCCCTGGACTACCGGCTGGCAGTCGGCATCGACCAGGCGCTCGAGCTCGGTGCGCCCGCGCGGCTGCACGATGGCCACATCCCACACCTGGCGCCCGGTGTGCAGGTCGACCGCCACCAGGTGGCCGTCGGCGAACCCGTGCAGCGCCAGCGGGGCGGCGATCAGCGGTGCGCTGCCGCCACGCAGTGACAGCGTCGGCACGTCGCGTTCCACGCTCCACTTGCGCGCGCCGTCGGCGCTGGCGAGGCCATACAGATGGCCGTCACCAGTGGCGACCACCACCACGCCGTCCTGCGCCGCGGGTGGCGCCAGAATCTCGCTCTCCAGCGGCGCCTGCCAGCGCTGCTTGCCGTCGGCGGCATCGAGCGCCACCAGATCGCCGTTGCCGGTGCCCAGCAGCACCAGGCCGTCGCCGGCACCCACCGCGCCGGTGACCGGATCGTCGATGCGCTGTTTCCACAGGCGCTTGCCGTCGCCAAGGCGGTGTGCGAACACCTCGCGGCGCGACTTGCCGAGCGTGTAGACGACGTCATCGACGAACGCCGGCTGCGGCTTGGGATAGCCGTCGGGCGTGCCGTCGGTGACGCGGTGCTCGGTCAGCACGTCGATCTTGATCGAGCTCGCCAATTCCGGGAGCTTCTTGGCGGTGATCTCGGGCGTGCCGGCGGCGGTCAGGCGCCCGGCCACCGACTCGCCCGCCTGATTGACGCTGCGCACGGCGCCACGCCCGAGGTCGGATACGGTGCTGCAGCCGCCGAGGACGACCGCCAGCAGACCAAGGGCGAGCAGGCGCAGCGGCGCGCGTGTGGCGGTCTGCATCATGGCTGGCCGACGGCGTCGAGCTTGAGTCTGATCAGCGCCGCGGTGCCGGATTCGGCCGGCAGGCCGGCGAGCGCCTCCTGGTAGGCCAGTCGCGCCTGCGGTGCCTGGCCCTGCGCACGGGCGATGTCGCCGCGCAGCTCGGCCAGGGCGGACGAGCCGGTCGCGGTCTCGCCGTCGAGCACCGATTGCGCCGCCTGGGGCTTGCCCTGATCGAGCAGCAGGCGCGCCAGGCGCACCCGACCCAGCGTCCGGTCGGCCGGCTCGGCGGCGTTGTCGACCACCCAGCGCAGGTGCTGCTCGGCGGCATCGAGCTTGTCCGCCTCGACGGCCCGCTTGGCCTCGCCAAAGGCGGCGAAGGTGGCGTAGCTCGAGCGCGGGTACTCGGTGCGCAGCCGCGTCGCCAGCGCCTCGGCGCTATGCCCGGCCGGCGGCTGCAGGTAGGCCGCGTACAGCGCCGCGGCGGCGGCCGCCTGACGCTGCCGGTGGCCGTCGTAGGCCTGCCAGCCGAGCACGCCACCGAGCAGCAACACCGCCACC
>NZ_JAQVGQ010000167.1 GCF_028696615.1 Immundisolibacter sp.
GCCGGGGCGTGCTGCTGAGGCATGGCGCCCAGCTGTGCCTTGCCGACGTGGACTACCAGGCGTTTCGGGCGCGCATCCGGGCGCCGGCCTTCGTGGCGGAGTTTCTGGCCAAGCCGCCGGCCGAGCGCCTGCACATCGCGCGCGGCTTTCAGGACGCGAGCCGCAGCGCCACGGCCAGCAAGACGGCGGCCGTCATGGACGTGGATGCCGCCGCCGCCGATGCCGCCCTGCGCGCCGCCGGCGCCGACTTCCTGCTGCACGGCCACACGCACCGGCCGGGCGTGCATCGGCTGGCCGCCGGCAGGCGCGTCGTGCTCGGCCCGTGGTGCAGCGGCGAAAGCGCGCTCGTATGGCCGAACGACGGCCCTCCGCAACCCATCAACATGGGTTGCGATCCGCACGATCTGATCGATTAAGCGCACAAGCGAAAACGCCGCGCCAAGGCACACCCTGCGGCACAGGGATGTGCCGCGCGTTTTCAACGCACCGCGTTGAAAACGGAGCTACCCGAAAATCACGCTTTTCGGGTAGCGAGGGCTGGGCGGTCCAGGATGGACCGATCCAGCCTCAAACAACCAGCGGTCCCGGACCGACCGATCCGGCCTTTCAATCAAGGCGTCTGCGCGTTCTCCTTGGGCGGCGGAATCATGTCGCGGGCCGACAACCCCGTCGGCAGCAGCGACCAGCTGGCCACGTAGATGGTGGAGTAGCAGCCGGCGATCACGCCCAGCAGCATCGCCAGCGAAAAGCTGTGGATGGCATCGCCGCCGAAGAACACCAGCGGCAGCAGCGCCAGCACCACGGTGGCGGTGGTGGCGATGGTGCGCGTCATGGTCTCGTTGACCGAGCGGTTGATGATCTCGCGCGTCGTGGCCTTGCGCATGCGTGGGAAGTTCTCGCGGATGCGGTCGTAGATGACCACGGTGTCGTTGATGGAGTAGCCGATCACGGTCAACACCGCCGCCACCACGGTCAGGTCGAACTCGATGCCGAACAGCGAGCAGAAGCCGACCGTGATGATGGCGTCGTGCAGCAGCGACACGATGGCGCCGATGGCGAAGCGGTATTCGAAACGGAACGCCACGTAGGCACCGATGGCGAGAATGGCGTACAGCACCGCCAGCGCGGCGTTGGTGATCAGCTCGCCGCCGACCTGCGGGCCGACGAATTCCACCCGCTTGAGCGCCACCTTGTCGGCCTGACCGACGGCGAGTGCCTCCAGCACGCGCGTGCTGAGCTCGCTCGACGAGCCGGCCACCTGGCCCGGGATGCGCACCAGCACCTCGCTGCGGGTACCGAAATACTGCACCACCGCCTTGTCGAGACCATGGCCGGCCAGCGCCGCGTGCACCTGCTCGAGCTCCACCGGCGCCGGGTACTGCACCTCGACCAGCGTGCCGCCGGTGAAGTCGATGCCGAAGTTGAGCCCCCGGGTGGCCAGCGAGATCAGCGAGATCAGCACCAGCAGGCCCGACAGCGCCAGCATGACCGGCGCGTAACGCATGAAATCGATTTTGAACGTCGACTGCGCCATGACTCAGCTCCGCGCGGCAGCGGCCACGCGACGCCCGCGCGGCTGGATGACATTGACCAGGGCGCGCGTCACGAACACGGCCGTGAACACGGTAGTGACGATGCCGATCGACAGCGTGACGGCAAAGCCCTTGACCGGCCCGGTGCCGAACACGAACAGCAGCAGGCCCGCCAGCAGCGTGGTGACGTTGGCATCCAGAATGGTGCCGAAGGCGCGGTGGTAGCCGGCGGCGATGCTGGCCTGCGGCGAGTTGCCGTTGCGCCGCTCCTCGCGGATGCGCTCGTTGATGAGCACGTTGGCGTCCACCGCCATGCCGAGCGTGAGCACGATGCCGGCGATGCCCGGCAGCGTGAGCGTGGCCTGCAGCAGCGACATGATGGCGAGGATCAGCAGCAGGTTGCCGATCACGGCGACGTCGGCGATCAGGCCCAGCACGCGGTAGCGCAGCGCCATGAACAGCACCACCAGCGCCAGCGCTGCGACCACGGCGCGCACGCCCTTGTCGATGTTCTCCTTGCCGAGGCTGGGGCCGATGGTGCGCTCCTCGACGATGCTGAGCGGCGCCGCCAGCGACCCCGCGCGCAGCAGCAGCGCCAGATCGCGCGCCTCGCGGGCGCTGGCCATGCCGGTGATCTGAAAGCGCCGGCCGAGCCGATCCTGGATCACCGGCGCGGTGATGACCTCTTCGGTGCGGCGCGTGCGCCGCTCGACCGTGCCGTCGGGCCGGCGCACGGTGTCGGTCTTGTTCTCGATGAACACCACCGCCAGGCGACGGCCGACGTTCTCGCCGGTGACGCGCTCGAAAATGCTGGCGCCGCGACTGTCCAGCGACACGTGCACCACCGCCCCGCCGCTTTGCTGGTCGAAGCCCGAGGCGGCGTCGGTGATGTACTCGCCGGTCAGGATGGCGCGGTCCTTGAGCAGGATCGGCCGGCCGTCGCGCATGGTGTACAGGCGCGAGCCCGGCGGCACGCGCCCGGCCAGCGCGGCGGCCAGGTCGTGCTCCTCGTCCACCAGCTTGAACTCCAGCGTGGCGGTGGCGCCCAGCACTTCCTTGGCGCGGGCGGTGTCCTGGATACCCGGCAGCTGCACGATGATGCGGCTGTCGCCCTGCTGCTGCACGATCGGCTCGGCCACGCCGAGCTCGTTGACGCGGTTGCGCAGGGTGGTGATGTTCTGCTGCAGCGCCAGGCGCCGCACCTCGATGCGGTAGGGGTCGCTCAGGCGGCCGACCAGTCGCTGACCATCATCGGCGGCCACATCGAGCACCAGCTCGGGGTGCGTGCGGCCGATCAGGGCCCGCGCCTTGGCGACATCGTCGACCGCGCGCAGGCGCAGCTCCACGCCGCTGCGCTCGCCGTCGGCGACCCGGCGCACCCATTCGTAGCGCAGCTTTTCCTCGCGCAGCAGCTGGCGCAGGTCGTCGACCAGCCGCTCCTCGGCGGCGCGCACCGCAGACGCCGTGTCGACCTCCATCAGGAAATGCACGCCACCGCGCAGGTCCAGACCCAGGAACATCGGCCGCGCGCCGATGGCGGCCAGCCAGGCCGGCGCCGCCGGCACCAGGTTCAGCGCCACCGTGTAGTCGGCCCCCAAGGCCTCGCGCACGGCATCCTGCGCCTTCAGCTGCTGGTCGGTGTCGGCAAAACGCAGCGTGAGGCCGTCGCCGCTCACCGCCACAGCCTTGGCGGACAGGCCGGCCGCTTGCAGCGCCTCCGTGATGCGCTGACGGGTGGCGTCGTCCACCGTGCGACCGCGCTGACCGGACACCTGCAGCGCCGGGTCGGTGCCGTACAAGTTCGGCAGCGCATACAGCCCGCCCAGCACCAGCACCAGGGCAATCAGCAGATTGCCCCACCAGGGATAACGGTTCATGGGCGCAGGCTCGGCTGGTGGAGGTCAGACGGACTTCAGGGTTCCCTTGGGCAGCACCTGGCCCACGGCGTGTTTTTGCACCTTGACCTCGACGCCGTCGGCGATCTCGACCGCCAGGAACTGATCGGTGACGCGCGCCACGCGCCCGGCAATGCCGCCGGCCACCACCACTTCGTCGCCGGGCTTGATCTCGCTGATCATTTTGCGGTGTTCCTTCTGCCGCTTCATCTGCGGCCGGATCATCATCAGATAAAACACCACGAACAGCGCCAGGATGAAGAACATCTGCCCCAAGCCCGGCGGCGTGCCGCCCATGGCAGCCGGCGCCTGCTCGGCCAGCGCGTCCTGGATGAACATCGACATGCGTTTTTCCTGCGGTTTCAGGCCAAAAAATGGCGGTGGATTATGACATAGGGGGCACTGGCAGCCCCTGGCGGCCGTAGAACTCGGCCACGCAGGCATCGAGGCTGCCGGTCTCGATGGCGCGCCGCAGGCGCTGCATCAGGGTTTGGTAGTAGTGCAGGTTGTGCAGCGTGTTCAGGCGCATGCCCAGCAACTCGCCGGCCTGATCCAGATGCCGCAGATACGCCCGACTGTGATGCTGACAGGTATAGCAGGCGCAGCCCTCCTGCACCGGGCGCGTGTCGTCGCGGTAGCGGGCGTTGCGCAGGCGCAGAACGCCCTCATCGGTGAACAGGTACGCATGGCGCGCGTGGCGGGTCGGCATCACGCAGTCGAACATGTCGATGCCACGGCGCACCGCCTCCACGATGTCCTGCGGCGTGCCGACTCCCATCAGGTACCGCGGCCGGTCGGCCGGCAGGCGCGGCCCGAGAAAATCCAGCACGCGCAGCATGTCGTCCCGCGGCTCGCCCACCGACAGCCCACCTACGGCGTAGCCGTCGAAGCCGATGTCGAGCAGTCCGGCCAGCGAGGCCGCGCGCAGGTCCTCGTGCACGCCGCCCTGCACGATGCCGAACAGCGCGCCCGGGTGGTCGCCGTGCGCCGCGCGACTGCGCGCCGCCCAGCGCAGCGACAGTTCCATCGAGCGCCGCGCCGTCTCATGGTCGGCCGGGTACGGCGTGCATTCATCGAAGATCATCACCACGTCGCTGCCGAGCCCGTGCTGGACGGCGATCGCCTCCTCGGGTCCGAGGAACACGCGGCTGCCGTCGATCGGCGAGCGAAACCACACGCCCTGCTCGCTGATCTTGCGCAGCGTCTTGAGGCTGTAGACCTGAAAGCCGCCCGAGTCGGTGAGGATCGGCCCCGGCCAGGCCATGAACCCATGCAGGCTGCCGTGCCGGCGCACGATGTCGACGCCCGGGCGCAGCATGAGGTGAAAGGTGTTGCCGAGCAGGATCTGCGCGCCGGTGTCGGCCACTTCCTGCGCGGTGAGGGACTTCACCGTCCCCTGCGTGCCAACCGGCATGAAGGCCGGCGTGTCGACCACGCCCCGCTCGAACGTGAGCCGGCCGCGCCGGGCGGCGCCGTCGCTCGCCAGCAGCTCGAATCTCACCGCGCCCGCTCCAACAGCATGGCATCGCCATAGCTGAAAAAGCGGTAGCCCTGCTCGACCGCGTGCCGGTAGGCCGCCATCACCGCCTCGTAACCGCCAAAGGCACAGACCAGCATCAGCAGCGTCGACTCCGGCAAATGGAAATTGGTGATCAGCACGTCGACCACCCGGAACCGGTAACCGGGCGTGATGAACAGCCGCGTTTCGCCATCGAAGGGTTCGAGCTCGCCACCGGCGGCGGCGCTCTCGAGCGCGCGCACCACGGTGGTGCCGACCGCCACCACCCGCCCGCCGCGCGCGCGCGTGGCCGCCACCTGCGCGCACACCTCCTGCGACACCTGCACCCGCTCGGCATGCATGCGGTGCTCGGCAAGCTCGTCCACGCGCACCGGCTTGAAGGTGCCGGCGCCGACGTGCAGGGTGATGGTGCCGACCTCGACACCGCCGGCACGCAATTGCGCCAGCAGCGCCTCGTCGAAATGCAGCCCGGCGGTCGGCGCCGCCACCGCCCCCGGCGCGCGGCCATAGACGGTCTGGTAGCGCTGCTCGTCCTGCGCACCGGCCGGCCGCGCGATGTAGGGTGGCAGCGGCAGCTCGCCGATCGCGTCGAGCCACTGAGCGAGCGGGCGGTCGAACTGAAGCTCGAAAAACTCGCCCTGCCGCTGCCCGACGCTGGCGCCGACCTGTTGCCCGCCGCCGGCGAACTCGAGCCGCGCACCAGGCTTGAGCGCCTTGCTGGCGCGCAGCTGCGCCAGCGCCGTGCGCTCGCCGGACTGGCGCTCGAGCAGCGCCTCCACCCGCCCGCCCGTGTCGCGCCGGCCGCGCAGGCGGGCCGGGATCACGCGCGTGTCGTTCAGCAGCAGCAGATCACCGGCGCGCAGCAGCGCCGGCAGATCGGCGAAGCGCAGATCCTGGCGCGGTCCCGCGGCCGGCAGGTACAGCAGGCGGCTGGCGGTGCGCTCGGCCAGCGGCTGCTGGGCGATCAGCGCCTCGGGCAGTGCGTATGTGCAGTCCTGGCGGC